>DUVT01000093.1 GCA_012840905.1 Acholeplasmataceae bacterium | reverse complement strand
TTGTTGTAATTATTTTCCCTTTTTCATATCTTTCTACAACCCCAAAAATACCCAGATTATTTGCTTCAGTTGCATTTGAGGTATATATAATATTATGTTTTAATCCTAATTCTTGTTTTAACTCTTCTGTTGCTTTTTCAAACATAAAATTTGACTTTTGACCGAGCTTATGTAAAGAGTTAATATTAGCAAAAAAATTGTTTTGGGTTTTGATATAAATCTCCATTACTTCTTTGTCAATTGGAGTTGTTGCTGTATAATCAAAATAGATCATAATCTTTCCTTCCTTGTGTTAAATTGCTTTATATTTAGTTGCTTTTTTGGTAAAATATATAATATGAAGTGAGGTTAATATGAAACAAATAAATATTGATTCAAATTTATTATTAGCATATTCTGAATTAATTAAAGATGATTTTTTTGAAATGTCAGTTCTTGCAAATACTTCAGCATTTTTAAATGAAATTTTAGATAATATTAATTGGGTTGGTTTTTATATTTTAAAAGGTGACACACTATATTTAGGTCCTTTCCAAGGAAAAGTTGCTTGTACAACAATTGAAGTTGGAAAAGGTGTTTGTGGAACTGCAGTAGCTAGAAGGGAAGCTATTGTTGTTCCTGATGTAGAAAAATTCCCCGGTCACATTTATTGTGATCCTCTATCACAATCAGAAATTGTAATTCCCATTTTTCTAAACAATGAAGTTTATGGGGTTTTAGATATCGATAGCCCAATTAAAAATCGTTTTACTGATGCTGATAAAGATATTTTGCAAGAATTTATTAATGTTTTAGAAAATCATCTTAAATCAGTTTTAAAATATCAAAATGAACAGGATTAAAATCTTTATAGATTTAATCCTTTTTTTATATCTATTATTATAACATATGAAACTATGTTTTTAAATATATATCAAAGTAATCAAAATTAAAAAGCACTCTATACAGAATGCTTTTTTCTTCATTAACGGTTATAGAACTCAACAATGAGGTTTTCTTGAATATCCGTCAAGAATTCACTTCTTTCTGGATAGCGAACATATTCACCAGTCATTGTATTTTCATCAAATGTAACATACTCTTTTCTTGATACTAAAGCTGCTAATGCATCTTGAATAACTTGTAGTTTACGTGATGATTCTTTAACACTTATTTTTTGTCCTGGTTTTACAACAAATGATGGAATATCAACTTTTTTACCGTCAACTTGGATATGTCCATGAGTTACTAATTGACGTGCTTGACGTCTAGTAGTTGCAAGACCTAAACGATATACTAAGTTATCTAGTCTTGATTCAAGTAAGATTAAGAAGTTCTCACCATGAACACCTTGCATTTTACTTGATTGACGGAAGAATTTAATAAATTGTTTTTCATTCATTCCATATGTAAAACGTACTTTTTGTTTTTCTTGTAATTGTAAACTATATTCTGATAATTTTGCACGACGTTGTCCATGTTGTCCTGGAGCATATGGTCGTTTCTTTAATTCTTTCCCGTTACCTAAAATGGAATACTTTAATCTTCTTGAGACTTTCCAAACGGGTCCTGTATAACGTGCCATTTAAAATTTCCTCCTTTATTTTTTTAAAAGGACTTAAATCTATAAAAAAGATAGATTGAAAATTGGTCTTCATCTAGCAGCTGACTACTAACCCCTCTTCAGGTATCATCTATACATTTTTTATATTTTAAGTGCTGCCTTTATTGCACTTTATATATTATACACTAAAAGGACAAAAAGTCAACAATTTTATTTGTTTTATTGCTTTTGAATTTTTCCTATTTTCAAAAAAGAAAAGGCCGAGATTAAATATCTCGGCATAAGTAAAGAATTAAATTATTTAAAAAAGTTTTATTTTACCGCTGCTTCAACTAATTTTACGAAGTCTTCAGGGTCTAGACTTGCACCACCAATTAAAGCACCATCAATGTGTGGCATCATCATTAATTCATGAATATTATTTAACTTAACGCTGCCGCCATATTGAATTCTAATTGCATCTGCAACATCTTGATCATACATGCTTGCAATTTTTTCACGGATGAATTTGCAAGTTTCATTTGCAACTTCGCTAGTTGCAGTTTTTCCAGTACCGATTGCCCAGATAGGTTCATAAGCAATAACGATATCTTTTACTTGTTCTGCTGTTAAACCAGCTAAATCTTTTTCTAATTGTTCTGCAAGATGTGCTTCAGTTTGACCACTTTCTCTTTGTTCAAGAGATTCACCAACACATAAGATTGGTGTAATATCATATTCTAAAGCTTTGTGTAATTTTTTATTAATAGCTTCGTCAGTTTCATTAAACATAGCTCTTCTTTCGCTATGACCAACGATAACATAACTTACATTTATTTCTTTAAGCATTGGTGCAGATACTTCGCCTGTAAATGCGCCTTCATTTTCAAAGTGAAGGTTTTGCGCACCGATTCTTAAATTTTCTCCTTGACGTTTTACTAAACATCTTAGAACTGTAAATTGTGCACAAATTACACTATCAACTTTTTCTATATCTGGAAGTTTGTCAGATACAGCATAAATAAATTTTAATGCTTCATTTCTAGTTTTAAACATCTTCCAATTTCCAGCAATTATTGGTTTTCTCATAACATACTCCTTATACTTGTAATATATATTTAATATTTTTTAAATTTATTATTATCTTATTTATCGTTTATAGCCGCAACTCCTGGTAGTTCTTTACCTTCTAAGTATTCAAGGCTTGCTCCACCACCAGTAGAGATATGTGTAAACTTATCGCTAAAACCTAATTGATTAGCAGCTGCAGCTGAATCTCCACCACCGATAATAGTAGTAGCATCTTCAAGTTCAGCTAAGATTGTACAAATAGCATTTGTACCAACTGCAAATTTAGGGAATTCAAATACTCCAGCAGGACCATTCCATACTACAGTTTTAGCGCCTTCAAGTTCTTTTTTGAATTGGTCAATTGTTCTAGGACCAATATCTAAGCCCATTTGATCTTTACCAATTCCATCAATTGCAACTACTTCACTTTCTGCATCAGCAGCAAATTCTCTAGTTACAACTACATCAACTGGTAAAACAATTTTACCTTGAGCTTTATCTAATAAACCTTTTGCAAAATCTACATAGTCTTCTTCACATAAAGAAGTTCCAACTTCATGACCTAATGCCTTATAGAAAGTATAAGCCATCGCACCACAAATTAAAATCTTGTCTGCTTTTGTTAATAAGTTTCCAATTACTGAAATTTTATCACTAACTTTAGCTCCACCTAGAATTGCAACAAAAGGTCTAGCTGGATTATCAACTGCACCACCTATAAACTTAATTTCTTTTTCCATTAAGAAACCAGCAACTGCAGTTTCGATATTTGCAGAAATACCTACGTTAGAAGCATGAGCGCGATGAGCAGTACCAAAAGCATCATTTACAAATAATTCGCCTAAACTAGCCCAATACTTACCTAACTCAGGATTGTTTTTAGATTCAGCTTTATTATTTAAATCTTCAAATCTTGTGTTTTCAAGCATGACAACATCGCCATCTTTCATATTTGAAATGGCTTGTTCAACTTTTTCTCCACGTGTTTCTGGAACAAAAATAACTTCTTTTCCTAATAACTCACCAAGTCTTGTCGCAACTACTCTTAAACTATTCTTTTCTTTGTCAGCTTCTTCTTTAATTCTTCCTAAGTGTGATAATAAAATTAATTTAGCTCCATTTTCAAGTGCATAATTGATTGTCGGTAAAGCCTGAACAATCCTATTTTCATCTGTAATTTTGCCATCTTTCATTGGAACGTTAAAGTCCACACGCACTAAAACTTTTTTGCCTTTTAAGTCAACATCTCTAATAGTTTTTTTACTCATTCCTTAAGTCTCCTTTATAAAAAGATTTATGTTTTATTATAATCATTATATCATAATTTATGTGTTTTGTAAGACTTTAATTGCAAATAAAACCGTTTTTATCACTTGTTTGGCTAAATTATAAAATTGCCACTGTGAAGTGGCAATCTTTTTTAGTATTTCTTAATTCTTTGTTCAGTTTCAATATCGAAGAAGTGAGCTTTTTCCATATCGAATGCAAGCACTACTTCATCACCCATATGAATATCAACTCTTGCAGGTACTTTTGCAACAATATGTTGTGCGTGCATAATACCGTTAATTAATGTTTCAGCACCTAGTAACTCTGCAACATCGACTTTAACTTTAACCTTTGACTCTGGGAATTGTTCAATAATTTCTTCTTTATCCCAAATATTTTCTGGTCTAATACCCATAATAATTGGTTTTTCAAGATATTTTTGTTCTTTTAAGTATTCCATATGATACTCAGGAACTTTAAATCTTGTTAAACCTAATTTATGATCTCCAACTTCGAAGTAACCTTTTTCGGTTACTCTTCCTTCGATGAAGTTCATTGGAGGTGTACCAATGAATCCACCAACGAATACGTTATTTGGATAATCATAAATATCTTTAGGTGTACCTACTTGTTGGATGTAACCATCTTTCATAACTACGATTCTAGTTGCCATTGTCATCGCTTCAATTTGGTCATGCGTAACGTAGATAGTTGTAATTCCTAACTTTTCAGTTAATTTAATAATTTCTGCACGCATTTGAACACGTAACTTAGCATCAAGGTTTGATAACGGCTCGTCCATTAAGAATACTTTCGCATCACGAACGATCGCACGACCTAATGCAACACGTTGACGTTGTCCACCTGATAAAGCTTTTGGACGACGATCTAAGTAAGGTTTTAACCCTAAAATTTCAGCTGCGTTTTGAACACGGCGATCAATCTCATCACGTGAGAATTTTCTTAATTTTAATCCGAATGCCATGTTATCATAAACAGTCATATGTGGATATAAAGCATAGCTTTGGAAAACCATCGCAATATTACGATCCTTTGGAGCTACGTCATTAACTACTTCATCGTCAATTCTTAACTCACCAGATGTAATATCTTCAAGTCCAGCAACCATACGTAATGTAGTTGTCTTACCACATCCAGATGGTCCAACTAGTACAATAAACTCTTTGTCTTTAATTTGTAAATTAAAGTCAACAACAGCATGTACATTGCCATCATATACTTTATTTAAATTTTTAAGTGTAACTGTTGCCATAAAAATCTCCTTTTCTTATTTTACATTACATCCATTATACATAATTATTAAACTAAAAACAATGTGCAACTTGCACATTGTTATCTATTTTTTCTTTATTAACCAATACATTATATTCGCATCATTAAACTTTTGAATATTAAGCCCTGTTGTATTCTTTATTAGTTCTAATCTTTTTATTACAGTATTTCTATGCATATATATATTACTTGCTGTTTTAGTTACATTAAGATCACAATCAAACATTGCTCTAATTAAGATCTCCATTTGGGGATCTTCAAACAAATCATTTAATATTATAGGTCTAATTAGTTTTAAATCATTAATGTTATGTAAAATTATTTCTGTTACAAGATCTAGATTAGTTAAATAATAACGTGATTTATTTGCAATGTACTTGTTATATAAATCATTCGTAATAAAAAAGAAGTCTTTAT
>DUVT01000092.1 GCA_012840905.1 Acholeplasmataceae bacterium | reverse complement strand
GATTTTAATACTTTTTTGAATGATTATTTTATAGGAAATTCCATGATTAGAGCTAGAGGCGAAGAAGATAAATCGGTTTGGAGCCGTTTAAAAGGAAATGAACTTGAAGTAGCAAAACAAATGTTACTTGATAATCTTGGGCATGACTGTGCCTATATGGATGCTATATCAATATTTAAAGATGAACGTGGAATTCCTTTATTAAAAAAATGTGTAGAAACACTCGATGATAATTATTGTTATGAAAGATTAAAAGCAGCAAAAATCTTATATGACTGGATAGGATATTCATAATATTCAGAACTTTTAGACTTAACTATTTAAAACTGTGGTAAATGGACTAAATTAAATTTAGATTATTGGATTGATGGAATTCCTAGTGATCTTGCAAAAAGATATATTATACTGATGTTAAAGGATGAAGATGAATTTGTAAGATTTTCTGCTTATAATACTTTGAAAAAGTATTTAAAACTAGGCGATGCAACAGTCGAAGAAAACAAATATTATACTAGCGAGACTATATATAATAATAAAGAATTGTTTAACTCGAGATTGAGCGAACTAGAAACATAAATTAATTTTTAGTGCTATAATTGTTAAAACAACATAAGGAAAAAAATATGAAAAGTGATGCAAATCCTCCAAAAACAATCGATGAGTATATCGCAAGTTTTCCACTTGATATACAAGAAAAGTTAAATAAGATTAGAAAGACAATTAAAGATGCAGCACCTGAAGCTACTGAAAAAATTAGCTATATGATGCCTACGTTTTACTTAAAAAGAAACTTAGTTCACTTTGCAGCATTTAAAAATCACATTGGCTTCTATCCTGCTCCAAGCGGGGTAGAAAATTTTAAAGATGAATTAACTGGTTATAAAACATCAAAAGGTGCAATACAATTTCCTTTGGATAAGAAAATACCTTATGACTTAATATCTCGAATTGTTAAGTTTCGTGTAAAAGAAAATATCAAGATTGAATAATAATTAATTTATGAGGGAATAAATAATGAACATAATTATAAGAGAAACAAGAATTGAAGATGCATATCAAAAAGGCTTTGTACATTATACTTCCTGGATGGAAACATACGATGGTTTAATGCCTAAAGAATATCTTAATACGTTAAAACTAGAAACTTGCATAATGATTGCAGAAAAATATCCAGAAAATACCCTAGTTGTAGAGGTTAATGGAAAAATAGTAGGCTTTGCAGGCTATCTAGAAGATGCTAGAGATTTTGCATCAATTAAACCTGCATCAGAAATAATGGCATTATATGTATTAAAGGACTATCAAAAAAAGGGTATAGGTTATAAGCTGATAAAAGAAGCATTAAATAGGTTAACTAAAAATAATATTGTACTGTTTGTTCTTGAAGGAAATACTAAAGCTATAAATTTTTACAAAAAACTAGGATTTAATTTTACTGGGCACAAAGTAATAAGGGATGTGGTTGGTGGTAAGTTAATTGAACTAGAAATGTTATTAGAACGATAATAAATAAAGACTAGAGGTATAAAATGGAACTAAAAGCAAAACTAAACAATATATTTACTGACCAAATAGTTGGTGGAAGTGTAGTATTAATTAAAGGTAATGAAGAAATTAAATATAGTTATGGATATAGTTCACTAGTTGACAAAAAGCTTGTAGAAGAAGAGACAATTTATAGAATTGCATCTATCTCCAAAGTAATTATTGGCATGGCTGCAATGAAACTAGTAGAAGAAGGAAAACTAAATTTAGATGAAGACATAAGTAATATTTTAGGTTTTAAAATAAGAAATCCAAAATATCCAAGTATTCCAATTACTACAAGAATGTTAATGTTACATAAATCAAGTATTACTGATGGACTTGAAGATGAAAGTGTAGAAATAGGCTATAATGGCGTGAATGGAAAACATTATTTTGTGAGTTTAGAAGATTTACTTTTAAATAAAAATAGTAAATATTATACCGATGAAACTTATTCAAATAACAAGCCAGGTGACAAATATCTTTATTCAAATTTTGGATCTGGAATTATTGCTTGTATTATCGAAAAGTGTAGTGGGAAGTTATTTACTGAGTTTGTAGAAGAAAAATTTTTAATACCACTTAATATGGATGCAAGTTTTAAAGCAAATAAAATTTTAAAACAAGAAAAAATATCCGATACCTTTAAAGGTTTTAATACAAATAGAACCGCAAAGTCATTTATTGAAGGAACATATCCTGACCATCCATTAGGAGAAAACTTTAGAGGGCCTGCAGGTGGATTATTTGTAAGTATGCAAGATTTAAGTAAAATCATGATAGCTTTAATGAATGATGGAAAGTATAAGGAAATAGAGATTTTAAAAAAAGAAGTTGTTGATGAATTATTTGCTATGAACTTTTTTGCTAAACGAGAGTATCTTGAAAAAAACCTTACCCTATTTGGATATACAGGTGGTGCATATGGTGTTAGTTCTATAATGTATTTTTCTAAAGAAAGAAAAGCTGGTATATGTTTTATAGCTAATGGTGGTTATTATAAACCTGCATCTACAGGACTAAACAATATTCAAGAAGCAATGATTAGCATTTTAATAGATGAGATTTCATAATTTTGAAACTTAAAAAATCCAGGCTAAGCAATGAACTTAACCTGGATTTTAATTAAATGATACAAAATTGTTGTAAGATTCCTCTTGTCATAAGATCTGCCATTATTAAGATTTGCTCTTCCATAATATCATAAGTATTAGTTGATGTAGTAAAGTTAGAGTTAATTAAATCAATAGCTTCTTGTTCAACTAATCTTAAATGTTCGAATAACATTTCTTTCCATTCGCCAAAATTATTAAATGGATTAATCTGGCTTAGGAATCTTGCAATCTCAACAGCATTTCTAAACCAACGTTTTCTTATTTGGCTAACTTGTTGATTATTCCCTGCCGCTGCAGCATTAACTAAGTCTGCAGCAAGTACTAAATGCTCAGTTAGTAAAACATTAAATTGATTTGCTAGTTGAGGTCCATAAAATTTTACAAATACATTTTCAAAATCTTCAGGATTTCTTAGTAATCTATCTGTATTTGCTTGTTTGTCAGGAGTGTTAAATACTAGACTATTTATCGTAATTCTAGTCCATGTTCCGTGTTGTTCCCATAGAAGGCGAAATGTATTTGAAATATTAAGCGCAGTTTCACTTATAAACGTACAACTCAAAAATATCCCTCCTCTTTATAAGGTATGATTAGTGATAATTAATGCTAGTGTGTCTATCTTATTTTGCTTGTGGAAAGGGTTAGATTTTGGTATAATTTTTTTAAGGTGTTAATTATGAAAAATGAGTTTGATTTTATAAAAAGTAGATTAGAAGCTAGCGGTATTACAAAAGGTATGACTATCTTGGTCCATTCTTCATTTAAGTCTTTAAATTTAAAAACTTTAGGGCCAATAGATTTAATTAATGCATTACAAGAAGTTATAACTGAAGAAGGAAACTTATTATTTCCAACACTAACATATAAGACTGTGAATAAGGATAATCCAGTATATTCAGTTAAAGATACACCATCGTGTGTAGGCATATTGCCAGAAATTTTCAGGAAAATGCCCGGTGTAGTTAGAAGTTTAAATCCGATTCATTCAGTCGCTGCTTGGGGTAAAAACAAGTTTGATTTAACAGAAACACACTTAAATGATTCAATTACTTTAGGTATTAATTCACCTTTTTATAAAATGCTTAAGTATGATGCAAAAATATTAATGTTAGGTTGTGGTTTAAAACCTAATACTTTCATGCACTTAGTTGAAAATTTAAATAATTTAGAATATCGAAAGACTGTAAATATTGTAAATTTTAAAATTTATGATTATGATAATAAGTTGACAATTAAAGAACTACATTTACCAGATATGAGTAATTATTATCAAATGTATGATAGAGTAATAAATATTCTTGATGAACCAGATTTGCAAGTGATATCAATTAATGATGAAGTTAGCTATTTAATTGATGCAAATAAATTACTTATTAAAGCAAGCGAAGTGTTAAAAGAAAATCCTATGTATTTTGTAGAGAAGATTAAATAGAAAGAGAAGTTGACATATGAAATATGATTTTTCAAATAATACAATCGAAACAGAAAGATTATTGTTAAGAGAATATACACTTGATGATGTTGATAAGGTAGTTGAATATTGTAATGATCCAGATATGTCTAGG
>DUVT01000091.1 GCA_012840905.1 Acholeplasmataceae bacterium | reverse complement strand
ATGACCTTAATATTAAACAATTATTTGAAAGAATAAAAACAGAAAATATAACAGAAATAATCATAGCAACAAGTGCAACTATTGAAGGTGAAATGACCGCATTATATATAAATAACGCCCTTGAAGGGCAGGAATTAGTAGTATCTAGAATAGGCTACGGTTTACCTGCTGGGGGAGATATTGAATATGCGGACGAAATTACTTTAATAAAAGCGCTTGAAGGCCGTAAAAAAATGTAGTATAATGGTGGTACAAATAACCAAAAGGTGATATTTATGGAATTTATAAGGGATATTATAGAAAAAGGGAATAACTTTTTAGAACCGTATATAAGTAAAGTTGTAGACTTTATAACTAACTTTTTAGGAAATGGAGAATATTTAGTAATCGGTGCGATCTTATTCTTTGTAACTTTAGTTTTATTAGTAGGACTAATAAGATGGTTACGAAAAGCGCCTAAACTATTCTTCTTTATATTGATACTTGTTGGAATAGTGGTTACATTAGGGCTATTGAGTAAATAATTTAATATACAATAATGTTCTCTAAGAGGGGGGATATTTGTTGTATATGAAAAGCTCAAATTGAACTCAAGAGGAGAACAATATATTGTTCTCCTTTTTTTGCGAAACAGTAGGAAATATTTATTGAGTAATAGCGAAATCATTTTCTACATTTATTACCAATTAATTAGGTTATGTACATTTTTAGACAATCGTTGCATAAAATTGTTTACGCAACGGGCTAAATATGTTATAATATTCATAGAATTAAATAATATAAGGAGATTAGAATGGAAAAAGAGAAGGCTAGATTAGCTAATGAATCTAATGTTAATTTAGGTAGTAAGATTGAACATCAAAGTGTTGAGGTTCGCCTTCAAAATCTTACAAAAGAATTCGTCGACAAATCTGGTAAAGTTACTGTCGCGGTTAATGATTTTTCTGTAGTAATCCCTGCTGGTAAACTTATCGGTTTACTTGGTCCAAGTGGTTGCGGAAAATCAACCACTTTATATATGATTGCAGGCTTACACAAACCGACTGCTGGCCGAATTTTCTTCGGCGATGATGATGTGACAAATACACCTCCTGAACAGAGAGGTATTGGGTTAGTGTTCCAAAACTATGCTCTATATCCACATATGACTGTTCGCCAAAATATAATGTTCCCACTAGAAAACATGAAAGTTCCTAGAGAGGAAGCATTAGCAAGAGCTAAAGAAATGGCTGAACTTGTTCATATTGGAGAGTTAATGGATCGAAAACCAAATCAACTTAGTGGTGGGCAACAACAACGTGTTGCTATCGCAAGGGCGCTTGTTAAAAAGCCAGGAGTTCTACTACTTGATGAGCCACTATCTAACTTGGATGCGAGATTGAGATTACAAACTCGTGAAGAAATTAAGAGAATCCAAAGAGAAACTGGAATTACAACGATCTTTGTTACTCATGACCAAGAAGAGGCAATGAGTATTTCTGATGAAATTGTTGTTATGAACTTAGGTTTAAAACAACAAATGGATAAACCTCAAGCAGTTTATGAAGAACCAGCTAACTTATTTGTTGCTAAGTTCTTAGGTAATCCACCTATTAATACATATGAAGCAAAAATTAAAAATGGTCAATTAATGATTCATGATGGTTCTGTTGTAGAAAGGGGATTTGATGTTGAAGACCAAGACGTAATTATGGGTCTAAGACCTGAATACCTCAAAATTTCCGCAAACGGAAAAATACCAGCTGTTATTGATTTAATTGAACACATTGGTAGAGATACAATGATTATATGTTATATCCCTGAAACTAATCAAAAGCTAAGAGCAATAGTTCCTAGCGATAAAGAATTACATGTTGGACAAGAAGTTAAGTTTAACTATACTAAACTATTTGTCTTTAATGCTGAAACAGGGGAGCGTATTAGATAATGCTAGAGTTTAAAAAGGATAATCTACGGGCTTTAGTAGCACTTGCTCCAACACTCTTGTTGATGGCAGTGTTTACGTTTTGGCCAATTATCAACTCGTTTATTATGGCATTTTTGGAAGAGTATTCGTTCTCTGGAATGCCACCACAAATCCACAAATATGCTTGGATTGCTGGTGGAACATTTAAGGGAGTCGGAATTGGAAACTTTGTTCAGGTTTTTAGAGAACCTGACTTTTGGAAAGCACTAGGTAATACAACAATAATGGTATTAATATCTGTACCAGTATCTGTAATTATCGGATTACTGATTGCAGTAGCGTTAAATAATGTTAAGAAGTTTCAAGGTTTTTTCCAAACGGTGTTCTTCTTACCATATGTTACTAATACTATTGCATTAGGTATGGTGTTTGGTTCTGTTTTCCACCAAGATTATGGGTTAGTAAATAAATTATTTAATTCTGTTGGTGTAGCTTGGATTAATAGTGGCGCCACTTGGACAAGAGCAATGGTTGTTTTAATGACTTATACAATTTGGAACGGCCTTGCATTTAAAATTTTAGTTTTCTTGAGTGGATTGCAAAGTATTGACAAACAATACTATCAAGCAGCCCAAGTTGATGGAACTCCTAGATGGAGAACATTTAGAAAAATTACAGTTCCATTATTATCACCAATGATTTTATATATCACAATTACATCATTTATCGGTGCGTTTAAAGCGTACTCAAGTGTAGTTGCGATATTTGGTACAGGAAGATATGGACCTGTTGGTAATGATAAGATGTTAATTACAATAGTTGGGTTTATCTACGATAGACTTTGGGAATCATCATTACCATTTGGTATTGCATCCGCAGGTTCGATGATACTGTTTATTATAATAATGCTAATTACTTTGGTTCAATTCCAAATAAGCAAGAAGCGTGTGCATTATTAGGAGGTGTATGATGGAAAGAGAATTATATTTAGATCCAAAAGAAATTAAGATTTTTAAAATAAAAAGAATTGCTTCCCAATCTCTGATTCATGCATTCCTAATTTTAATGGGATTATTTATAATTATTCCATTTTACTGGATGCTTATATCAAGTGTAAAACAAACATGGGAAATTACATCTCCAAATATTACACTACTTCCTGTTGGGCTTAACGGTAAAATGTTAATGCCATGGAATTGGGCTTGGGATAACTATGGTAGTTTGATTAATGGTTTAACAAACGCTGAAGGTGTAGAAATATTCAAACCAATGCCACTTGGTTGGATGTTCTTAAATACAATAGTTGTTGGTTTACTTACAACAATTGGTACAGTTATTACAACAATTCTTGCATCGTTTGCCTTTGCAAGATTGAACTTTAAAGGTAGAGACTTGCTCTTTACAATACTACTTGCAACAATGATGATTCCTGGTGAAGTGTTTGTTATTACAAACTACATGACAGTGTCAAAATTGGGCTGGATACGTACAGCTGATCATATGAAGACAATTGCTGCATTGGTATTTCCGTTTATTACGTCTATCTTCTATATATTCTTCTTAAGACAGACATTTAAACAAATACCTAATGAATTGTATTTAGCAGCAAAAGTTGATGGTACAAGCGACTTTAAGTATTTAGTCAGGGTAATGATTCCACTTGCTCAAGCGACTATCACTACTATAATTATTTTAAGTATGATAGGAACTTGGAATGCATATGTATGGCCAACTTTCGTAACTGATCCAAATCATAGAAATCAGTTATTAGTAAGTAATGGGTTAATGGTAGGATTGGCAGGTGCGGTTGAAACTAGAGGTCCAAACTCCATTTTAAATCTACAAATGGCAGCTTCAACTCTAGTAACAATTCCGCTTTTAACAGCGTTCTTTATATTCAAAAAATATATTATGCGTGGAGTATCGCGCAGCGGTATAAAAGGTTAAAAATAAAAGGAGAGTTAAAAAATAACTATGAAAAAAACTGTATTGTTAGTTTTAATGCTACTTAGTGGTTTATTGTTAATTGGTTGTACAAATGTTAGAAGAGACTTAGGCTATAAAGTTCTTGATGTAGAAGACATTAAAGACTTAGACTTAACAATCTCAATTAAAGTTCGTACAGGTGTTGTTAACAATGCATTGGAAACATTAGTAGAAGATTTCCATGACTATCAAGTTAAAGAATACGGAAGAAAGTTCATAACAGTTGATATTATGACAATTTCCGGTTCTTATGATGAGCTTCGCTCAACTACAATCCTAGATATTAACTCAAAAAACGAGGATAATATTCCAGACTTAATTATAGGTTATCCAGACCACTTTGCAGAATATTATGGTGGTGGTAACTTAGTTAACTTACAAGCATTCATGGATGATCCAAAAGTTGGATTCACAAAAGAAGAAATGGATGACTTTATTGAAGGTTATATGCCTGAAAACCGTGGCTTTGACGTAGATGAAAAAACTGGTGAACCTACAAATGATT
>DUVT01000090.1 GCA_012840905.1 Acholeplasmataceae bacterium | reverse complement strand
GGTAATGAAGAACAAAAACAAGCCACTGCAAAAAACTTTGTTGAAGCAAAAGGCTTTATTAGAAGTGCATTAAGTAAGAGATTAGATATTAGGAAAACTCCTGAGCTAAGATTTAAATATGATGAATCTTTAGAACACGGAGAAAGAATTGAGGAAATCTTAAAAAATTTAAAAAAATAAGCCATTTACCAAAATGGCTTATTTGAGGTAAATATATGACTTTAGAAAATAAACTTAAAACATTACCTAAAAAACCTGGTTGTTATTTAATGTACGACGAAAATAAAGAAATCATATATGTAGGTAAAGCTAAAAATCTTGCTAATCGTGTGCGTTCCTATTTTAGAGGGACTCACGATGCCAAGACTACTAAATTAGTTAGCAATATTGTTGATTTTGATTTTATAGTAACTTCAAGTGAAACTGAAGCATTTATTCTTGAGATAAATTTAATTAAAAAACATAATCCGAAATACAATATAATGCTAACTGATGATAAGCAATACCCATATATTTGCATTTCTGAAGAAAGACATCCCCGTCTCTATTATACAAGAGACTTATCACAACCGGGTAAATACTATGGTCCATATCCAAATAGTTATGCTGCAAAAGAAGTGGTTGATTTTTTAAATCGTATTTACCCATTAAGAAAATGTCGCGTTCTTCCGAAAAAACCTTGCTTATACTATCACATCGGACAATGTCTTGGTCCATGTATTAATGAGGTGAGTGAAGAGACTTATGCTGAAATTATTGCAGAAATCCATAGCTTCTTAAGTGGAAATGTAAAAGGATTGCAAAAACAGCTTGAAGAAAAGATGTATAAAGCAAGCGAGGAAATGAAGTTTGAAAAAGCAATTGAGTATCGCAATTTAATTGCAGATCTTAATACAATTGCAATAAAACAAAAAATGGAACTCGATATTGCAGATACGGATGTCTTTGCATATTATGTTGAAGATGATTATATCA
Source organism: Acholeplasmataceae bacterium (assembly GCA_012840905.1). GTDB lineage: Bacteria > Bacillota_I > Bacilli_A > ML615J-28 > CAG-698 > DUVT01. Next base: position 6,076 of record DUVT01000090.1, on the reverse strand, counting down.
GTATTCAAGTATTCCATATTAGGGGTAGGAAAACTGTTGAGCGAAATGGCTACTTATTTGAACTAATCGACTCTCCAGAAGAAATGTTTGCAAATTTCATTGCACAATTTTACTTAATTAAAAATAATCCAATCCCAAAGGAAATATTAGTCCCAGAAATAGACTTATCTTTAATTGAACCAAGTTTAACTAAAAATATTAGTATTCCAAAAATTGGTAAGAAGAAAGATTATATTAATTTAGTTTATGAAAATGCAAAGATTAAACTAAATGTTTTAAAACAAAATGAAAAACTTAAATATGATAAAACACTTGGTGCTGTTATTGAGTTAGGTAAACTATTAGGTATACCTACGCCGCATAGTATTGAAGCATTTGATAACTCAAATATTCAAGGTAAGAGTAGCGTAAGTGCGATGGTAAATTTCATAGATGGTGTTCCTGCTAAGAAAAACTATCGCAAGTATAAGATTAAAACTGTTGAAGGTAGCAATGATTACCAATCAATGTATGAAGTAATTACAAGAAGATATTCTAGACTAAAGTCTAGTAAATCTAAATTGCCAAATTTAATTGTTGTTGATGGTGGTAAGATTCAAGTTAATGCTGCCTTAAAAGCTTTAGAAGAGTTAGAACTTTCAATTCCTGTTTTAGGCCTTGGTAAAGATAATAAGCATAAAACTAGTTATTTATTCTATAATGATAAAGAGATCTCAATTGATAAAAATTCGAATCTATTCTTCTTCTTGGAAAACTTACAAGATGAAGTTCACAGATTTGCAATTACATTCCATCATCTTACTCATTCTAAGAATACTTTTGCATCTAAACTAGATGAGATTAAAGGAATTGGAAAAGTTCGCAAGAAACAAATTTTGATGGCGCTTAAAGACTCAAATTTTCAAACTTTTGAAGATAAACTTTTGGAAATGAAATTAAAAGAAGAACAAATTGAAGAAATATTAAAATTAGTGCAGTGACCTCACCTATTATTTATGCATATTATATTATGGATAATAATAGGAGGGATATGATGCAACAAAAATTTCTCACAAAACGCGAAAGAGAAATATTTAAATTACTAATTGCTAATTATGATACTACAGAGATAGCTGAAAAGTTAAATATTAGCGAAAAGACGGTTCGAAATCATATATCAAATGTAATTCAAAAATTAGGAGTTAAAGGGCGCAGTCAAGCAATATTAGAGTTAATTAGGATAAAAGAATTATCATTAGATAAATAATATTACTGGAAGGAAAACTTATGAAGATTTACGGCAAAATTCTTGAAACATTTCATAGAGAAAGAATCATAAAAGTATATACTAGAAAAAAGATATTTTATCTTTATATGTCTAGAAAGTTTTTTAAAGATTTTGGCCCCTATTTTTATACAAAACCCTATGTCTTTGTAAATATAAAAGATAAGAAGAAACGCTATGGTGACTACTTTGCTCATGAAATTATTTCATTTGATAAGGTTGTTGAAAGTAGAAGAAGAGAAAGAAAAGTTTACTATGACATAGATACTATAAGAAAAGGGGTAAGAAGAGTAATTTCAAATGACAAATATAAACTATTCTTAGATTTAGAGTTTTCACTTCCATCATATTATCAAACAAAAAGGCATGTACCAGAAATAGTTCAATATGGTATGGTATTAGAAGATCCTGAAGGAAATATAATTTTTGAAGATGGCAGCCTTGTAATGCCCTTAAAAAGATATTCCTTAAATTTAAGAACTTACAAGTTCTTAAATAAAACTAAAGAGGATTTCAAAAATGCTTGTTCATATATTGAATTTTATCAATTATTAGAAAGTATTATTGATAAATATGATGTAAAAATAATTGCTTGGGGAAGAAACGATATTCTAACTATGGAAAAATCTTTTGAATTAAATAGATTAAAACCATTAGATATTAGAAATAGATATATTAACCTAATGCAAGTTGTTAAAAACTATTATAACTTTAAAGCTGATTTAGGCTTATTTAATACCTACGAAGAAATGAGTGGAATCCCTACAGAGAGTCAATCACATGATGCTTTGGAAGATGCACTACTCGCTCGGGAAATTTATCGTATGTTTAAAGATATAGTCGAATCAGAAGTTCAAATATAAAAAACATTCTATTTTCATTTTGAAAGTAGAATGTTTTTTTTATAAATTGCTATTTTAAAATCGAGTGTTGTATTTAATCTATTGAGTTTTTCAAGTTTTAATAAATCAGCATCATTAGTTTTATAAAAATATGGTGTCATCGTAATTAAGTTTAAAATATCTTCATTATCTAAAGTAACTTTATAATTTAAATCATTAGAATTTATTAATTTTAAAGATGAATCTTCAAATAATTTTTCTTTTGTAAGATATACATCATCATATATAACTTGTTTTAATTCAAGTAAATGATTTTCATTTGGAGTAATTTTAATTATATAGCCATTAGGTTTTAAGATTCTTAAAAACTCATCTAAAAAGTGAGGCGAAAATATATTTAAAATTATATTAATGGAATTATTTTTTATTGGAATATCTTTTCCACTAGCAACAAAAAAGTCAATCTTTTTATAAGTTTTTGCAGCAAGTTTAATTGCATCTTTTGAAATATCCATTCCTATGATGTTTGGATAAGTTTTGCTAATTATACCAGGATAGTAACCATCGGCGCAGCCTACGTCCAATATGCAGGGGTTATCGAGGGTTAAATCATCAATAGTTTTAATTACCTCAATTACTAAGTTATCAAAATAACCTTTATGTAAAAATTGATTTCTAGATTTAATCATTTGTTTATTATCGCCAGCTTTAGGCTGATTTAACAATAAATTCACATACCCTTCTTTTGCGATATCAAACGAATGATTATTAAGACATTTGTATGTGTTATTTATTTTCTTTAAAGTAGTTTTACAGTTTGGACAAATATACATTTTTTTCACCTTTTAATATTGTAACATAAAAAGACTAAAGATAAAATCTTTAGTCCTAGTAATTCATAAATATTGGAACGATCATTGGTTTCTTTTCAGTCTTTTCATATATAAAATCAGTTAAAGCGTTCGATATATAATTAGCTAAATGATTTTGGTTAAAGCGTTTTGTAGAACGATAATATGTTTCATATAAATCCTGTGATTTTTTTTGAATTTCTTCCATTAATTCAGTTGATCCTTTTACATATATAAAACCACGACTAATTATATTTGGAACTTTATTTAACTTATTGTTTTTTGATGAGAATATAATTGAAACCATTCCATCATCAGAAAGAATTTTTCTTTCGCGAATAATTTGATTATCAATATCGAAATTATTTGTATCAATATAAATATCTCCGGATTGAACCTTGTGAGTAACTGCAGCTTTTTTCTCGTTGATAGTTAGGACATCTCCGTTATCTAGAATAAAACAGTTATTTGGATTGATTCCGGTTGCTGCTGCTAACTCTGTATGCTTTTTAAGCATTGAATATTCACCATGGATTGGTACAAAATACTTAGGTTTTGTTAGTGATAACATAATTTTTAATTCGGTTTCACTTGCGTGTCCTGAAGTATGAGTATCCGTTAGTGGGCTGTTAATAATTACATTACAACCAGCGCGATATAGTTTATTAATAGTTCTATTTACAGCTTCTTGGTTACCAGGAATTGGGCTTGAGGAGAAGACGATAGTATCTCCTTCCATAATTTTAATATGTTTATGGGTTCCATCAGCAATTCTTGATAATGCTGCAAGTGGTTCACCTTGTGATCCGGTTGAAAGAATTGTAACTCGATTTGGTGGGAGTTGGGTGAATTCTCTCATATTGATAAATGTACCTTCAGGTGCATTTATATATTTTAGTTTTTTTGACACATTAATTGTTTTTTCCATACTTCGACCGAAGACTATTACTTTACGGTTGTGTTTTACACTTGCTTCGACGATTTGTTGTACACGGTAAATATTTGACGCAAAGGTTGAAATTATAATTCTACCTTTAATCTGACTAAAGATGCTTTTGATGCTTTCACCAATCTTTTTCTCTGATGCTGACATAGAAGCTACGTTTGCATTTGTAGAGTCAGATAGCAAACATAAAATTCCTTCTTCAGCGTAACGTGTTAGTTTTCCGTAATCTGTATGTCTTACAAGCGGTGTGAAGTCAAATTTAAAGTCTCCAGTGTGAACAATGTAACCTAGTCGAGTTTTAATTGCAATTCCAAATGAATCAGGAATTGAGTGATTAGTTCTGAAAAAAGAAATTTCAAAATTTTTAAATTTGTAGATAGAATCATCCCCAAACTCAACTATGTTTGCATTGATGTTTCTATGTTCTGATAATTTATTTTTAATTAATGTTATTGCAATTCCATTTGCATATACTTTTGGAATACTTACTTTTCTTAAAAGATAAGGGATACCGCCGATGTGGTCTTCATGTCCGTGGGTAATAAAAAGCCCAACGATTTTATCTTCATTTTCTTTTAAATATGTGTAATCGGGGATAATATAGTCAACACCATAGTTGGAGTCTGGAAACATTATGCCTGAATCGATTACGATTAATTCATCATCGACTTCAACACAGTACATATTCTTGCCAACTTCATCTAGGCCCCCTAAGGCAAAAATTTTTATATTTTTGTCTTGAAATCGTCTTACTATATTTGTTGTTTTTTTTGCCATTTGTGACTCCTTTCTAAATTTCAATTATTAATATTATACACAAAATATTGGAAAAAATAAACATAAATGTTTACAATCTCATGAATCTTGTATTTTTTCTGTAATTATGCTAATATCATAGTATTATGAGTAAGAAATTATTTTTGTTTGATATTGATGGAACATTATATGATAATGATAATGCGGTAGTACCTCCTTCAACGGTAGAAGCAATAAAAAAGTTAGCTAAATACCATCATGTGGGCATTGCAACGGGTAGAGCAGAATTTATGCTGTACTCGATTGAGGAGTTGTTGGAGTTGTTTAACGATTTTGTTTTAATTAATGGTCAATATATTAAAGCAGATGGAGAGATTATTTATAGTGAACCAATAGATAAATCAAAACTAGCTAAAATTTGTAAACAAATGGATGAGCTAGATATTATTTATGGTTTTCAAGGCAGCCATAAAGAAGCAATTTCTAAACTAAATGAAAGGGCAATTTCTTCGTTTAATAAAGTAGGCTTAGAACTACCACAAGAAGATAAATTCTTTTATTTAGATAATGATGTATTCCAGGCTTGGACATTTTGTAGTGAAGAAGATGCAAAAATCTTAGCAAAAGATAATCCGTACTTCCAATTTATTCGCTGGTTAGATGTTGGTTATGATATATTACCAAAATCAGCAAATAAATGGTTAGGAATTAAACGCCTTATTAAACATTTAAACATCAAAGAAGAAGACGTGATCGTTTTTGGCGATGGAGATAATGATGTAGAAATGCTAGAACATGCCGGTCTTGGAATAGCAATGGGGAATGCAACAACCAAAGTTAAAAGCGTTGCTGATTATATTACTACTAGTGTTGATCAAGATGGTATTTATAATGCGCTAAAACATTTTAAATATATTTAAGAAAAGAGACATCACGTAAAAGATGTCTCTTTATTCTTCTGTGTCTTCTCCAGCAAATAAAATTGGTTTTGAATTTTCCGGAACAAAGAATGGATTAATTTTATCAATTCTATCCATAAACATTATTCCGTTTAAATGATCGTATTCATGTTGAAATACGATTGCGATGTAATTTTCAAACTTCATTGTTACTTCTTCCAATTTTTTAGTTTTAAAATCATACTTATGGAATTTAGCAGTTATTCGTTTTGGACGATGAACTAATCCTTCTACATCTCTATCAACAGAAAGGCAGCCTTCACCTGTTGGTAAAAACGTTAGTTCTGTTGATTCGGAGATTATTTTCGGATTAACTACACCGAAGTGGAATAACTCGCCTTTTTCATTATAAGCATAGATTACAAATATTCTTTTTAAAACACCAATTTGTACGCTAGCTAGTCCAACACCAGGACGAATTTCTAATTCTTTTACTAACTCATCATTATAACCATTTT
>DUVT01000089.1 GCA_012840905.1 Acholeplasmataceae bacterium | reverse complement strand
TATCATTTTAAAGCCGCCGGCTTCTTCATCCTTATCAAAACCAATTGCACTTACTAAAACTAATTGGTTTATGTCTTGCTTCCCACAAGCAACTAAACCAAAAAAAGCTAAAAACAAAAGGATTAAAACTTTAATTTTTTTCATTTTGTAATTTCTCCTTATTTTTTCGCTTCAAAAGTTTACCCAATGGCGCAATAATAATTGAATCCCAAAATCCTGCAGTTGTTAATGGTGCAAGTGGATATAAATATGGTTTTCCAAAACTCCTTAAACTAATTAAATGAATTAATAGTAAAAAACTAGATACTGTAAACCCTAAAAGCCCAAATGATAGTGAAAACAGTAAAATAAAATATCTAAAAAATTTTATAGTCAAACTCATATCATAGTTTGGAATTGTAAGATTACCAATCCCGTTTACTGCAACAACTATCAACATCATCGAAGAAATCAAGTTTGCTTCAACAGCAGCTTGTCCTATAACTATCGCACCAACAAATGAAAGTGCAGTACCGACTGAAATAGGCATCCGGGTTCCAGCTTCTGTAAGTAAATCAAATGCAAATAAAGTTAATATTATTTCAAGGTCTGAAGGTAGAGGAACATTCGATCGTTGTCCTGTAATACTATACATCAAGTTTATCGGAAGTAATTCAGAATTAAACTTTACAATACACATATAAAATCCTGGTAGTAATAATGCCAATACTACTGCTATATAGCGAATTATGCGAAATGCACTCCCAACAAAAGACTTATTATAATAGTCTTCAATAGACGAAAGGAAATGGAAAAATGTACAAGGCGCTATTAAAACAAAAGGAGATCCATCAACAATAATCGCAAATCTTCCTTCATTTAAATTTCCAATTACAGTATCTGGTCTTTCTGTATCATACATTAATGGAAAAATTGAATGTTTTGTCTCTTTCAAATAATGTTTTATGTAAGAAGAATCAACTACGCTTTCAATCTCTTGGCGATTTAATCTATTTTCAACTTCTTTAATTAAACTCTCATCAGTTACACCTTTAATATAAACAATTGCAATATTACAATTTGTTTTCTTCCCTACTACTAATCTCTTTATCCATAGATTAGGATTACGCATTCTTCTTCTTAACAATGAAACATTAGTTGCGAGATTTTCTGTGAAAGATTCTTTACTACCTTTAACACTTATATCATTAGTAGGTGCTTCAATTGAACGTTCTTTAAAACCTTTTGTACTAACATAAAAAAACTCAGTTTCACCATCAATTAAAATTATGGTATCACCATTTAGTAAATTATTAATCAAATAACCATATGTATTTGCAACATTAACATTGGATAATGTTAATAATGAGTGGTGGAAAAATTTGATTATTTGTTTGCTTTTAATTTTCTCATTTAAATTTGAATAATGTTCTGTCATTGTTCTCAGAACTATATTATTTACAAAATGAGAATCAGACAAACCTTCCATCAATATAAGTCCAATCTTGATTACTTGATGTTCATTACTAATTTCAAGTGTTCTTGTGACTAAGTCAAAACTTTCACCCATAATTGATTTAATATATTTTATATTTTCATCAACTGTATCAAAAAGTGGTTTTTCTAGATATTCAGCTTCAGCTAACCATTCTTGTTTTACTAATGATTTACTCATAATTGTTTTCTCCTTTATACATTATTATGAGAAAACATTGGTAATTTTATACATAATTACCATAATCATAATAAAAAAACAGTAGATATAATCTACTGGCTAATTTTATTCATTCTTAAAATTATAATTAAAAAAGTCTCGTTAACAACCCAGACATTTAATTAAATCATTCAAGGGAGAATGATAAACTATTTATAAAAATGGTGCGGGTGACAGGAATCGAACCTGCACTCCGAAGAACTAGATCCTAAGTCTAGCGCGTCTGCCAGTTCCGCCACACCCGCATATTTCATACTATAATATAATACCATAATCAAATAATAAAATCAAGTGAATTTTATCTTATTTTTATAATTTATCTAAATAAAAATCAAGTCATAGAATCACTCTATGACTTGATTTTATCTATTTTGTTTTTCAAGAATAATCTCTTTACTCTTCATTAAGCGAATAATATTGCTTCGTTCGTTATCATCAAGTTTTTGTACAATATATTTAATATTATCTTCCAAGTCAGGAATCATAATATATTCTATTGCATTAACTCTTCTTCTTGTTTTTTCAATCTCCTTAGCAAGCATATCACATGCTTTTTCTAAACCTGCTAATTCGATAAACTTTGGAAGAATTTTTGATAATTTAAGAACAGCACCATCTAATTCGCTTGGTGTGAAAGCAAATCCATATGTAAGATCGATTTCACCTGTATCTACGAATGATACTGTTGGAGTTTTAATGTTCATTACATTATTCACACCAACTTCAATTTTTGCTGCTTTAGAAGGAACCATTAATGCTTCATAAATTCCTTCTTTACTTATTTTGAGCTTTGCGTTCGAGAAAGCTTTAATAATCTTTTCTAATTCTTTTTCAACTTCTTCTCTTAAAGCTTTATTTTTCCTAATGATAAGCATGAATTGTCTTACCATTTCATCTTGCTTATCTTTTAGTAATTTATGTCCTCGTTTCGCAATCGCAAGTTGACGTTTAAGCCTAGAAAGTTCCATTCTAGTTGGATTAACACGTGTTAATGCCATAACTATTCTTCCTCTGGAATATATTTATTAATTAAATCTAAGCTTATTCTTCTTAATTCTGATCTCGGTAGAATCTTTAGTAATTCCCAACCAAGATTTAAAGTGTCTTCTATACTTCTGTCTGTTGTATAGCCTTGAGAAACATATTGTTTTTCAAACTCATCAGCAAACTTGCTATATAACTTATCAACATCGCTCAATGCGGCATCACCAAGAATTGTTGCTAATTCTTTTGCTTCTTTACCGCGCGCATAAGCAGCAAATAATTGGTTCATTGTAGAAGCGTGGTCTTCACGTGTCTTACCATGACCAATACCTTTATCCTTTAATCTACTTAATGATGGTAATACATCAATTGGTGGAATTACACCTTTTAAGTAAAGATCACGAGATAGAATGATTTGACCTTCCGTAATATACCCAGTTAAGTCAGGGATTGGATGAGTCTTATCCTCTTCAGGCATTGTAAGGATTGGAATTTGGGTAATAGATCCACGTTTACCTTTAATTCTACCTGCACGTTCATAAAGTGATGCTAAGTCAGTATACATGTAACCTGGATATCCACGTCTACCTGGTACTTCTTTTCTTGCAGCACTTACTTCACGTAATGCTTCTGCATAATTAGTAATATCAGTAATAATTACTAGAACATGCATTCCAAGTTCATAAGCTAAATACTCAGCACAAGTAATAGCCATACGTGGAGTTGCAATACGTTCGATTGCAGGGTCATTTGCTAAGTTCATAAATAAGACTGAACGGTCAATTGCACCTGATTTTTGGAATTCTTGAACAAAGAAATCAGCTTCTTCAAAAGTAATTCCAACTGCAGCAAACACTACCGCAAACTCTTCATCTTTTCCTAATACTTTAGCTTGACGCGCAATTTGAGCTGCAAGTCTTGCATGAGGAAGTCCAGATGCAGAGAAGATTGGTAATTTTTGACCACGTACTAATGTATTAAGTCCGTCGATTGCACTAACACCAGTTTGGATAAATTCTGATGGATAATCTCTAGCAACAGGGTTAATTGGCGAACCATTAATATCCATTACAACTTCAGGAATAATTTCGCCACCATCGTCGATTGGCCTACCCATACCATCAAATACTCGTCCTAAAATATCTTTTGAAAGTTTAATTTCTATTCCTCTGCCTAAGAAGATTGCTTTGGAATCAGAAATTCTTAAACCTTGTGAAGAGTTAAATAACTGAACTAACGCTTTTCCTTCATCAATTTCAAGAACACGTCCAATACGCTCATCACCTGATGCTTGTTTAATACGAACAAGTTCATCATATTTAACACCTTCAACATTTTCTACAAGCATTAAGGGGCCAACGACTTCTGTGATTGTTTTATACTCTTTAGGCATAGAAATCATCCACCTTTCTTAATTCTTCAAACTCTTTATTCATCTCAGTTAATACTTCTTCAAACTCTTTAGAAAACTCATCTTCTACTACATATTTCATTCTTCCAATTCGTTCTAAGATATTCATATTAACTAGCTTATGATAACTTACGTTTTCCTCTAGACTCTTTAAGCCTTCTTGATACCAAGTTAAAATTGACTTTAAGATACCATATTGCTTATTTAATGAAGTATATGTATCTACATCATCAAATGCGTTTTGATGTAAGTAGTCTTCACGAATACTTCTTGCACAGTCTAAAGTTAAGCGGTCACTAAATTCTAAAGAGTCTACACCAACAAGGCGAACAATTTCATTCAGTTCAGCTTCTTTTTGAAGAATGCTCTTTGTTAAGCTAACTAAACTTGTCCAATCTTTATTATTTTCATCAAAGAATGATTTTAAATCTTCTTCATATAAAGAATAAGATCTTAACCAGTCGATTGCAGGGAAGTGTCTTGCATAAGCAAGTTGTGCACTTAATCCCCAGAACACTTTTACAATTCTCAGTGTTGCTTGTGATACTGGTTCAGATGTATCTCCCCCTGGAGGAGAAACAGCACCAATAGCAGAAATAGCACCTTGCCTACCTTCACTTCCAAGTGCTTCAACTAAGCCTGCACGTTCATAGAACTCTGCAAGTCGACTTGAAAGATATGCAGGGTAACCTTCTTCACCAGGCATTTCCTCTAAACGACCACTCATCTCACGTAAAGCTTCAGCCCATCTTGAAGTAGAGTCAGCCATAATCGCAACACGGTAACCCATATCACGATAATATTCAGCAATCGTAATTCCAGTATAGATGGATGCTTCACGCGCAGCAACTGGCATATTTGAAGTATTTGCAATTAGCACAGTTCTGTTCATTAATGGTTCGCCAGTTTTTGGGTCTTTTAAGTTTGGAAACTCATTTAAAACGTCAGTCATTTCATTACCGCGTTCTCCACAACCTACATAGACAATAATATCAGCATCTGCCCATTTTGCAAGTTGGTGTTGAACAACTGTCTTACCGCTTCCAAACGGACCTGGGATAGCAGCAATTCCACCAATAGCAATTGGGAATAGTGTATCAATAACTCTTTGTCCCGTTACCATAGGTGCTTTTGGTGCTAACTTTTTATTATATGGCCTACCAATTCGAACTGGCCATTTTTGTAACATTGGAATTTCTACTTCTTCACCATCAGCTTTTTTTATTCTAGCAATTGGCTCAGTAATTGTTGCTTCACCTTCATAAATCCAAGTGATTGTACCTTCAACATGAGGTGGAACCATAATCTTATGTTTTACAATTACAGTTTCATCAACTTCACCAATTATATCGCCACCTACAACTTTATCATTAACTTTCTTTGTAGGGACAAACTTCCATTTCTTATCCCGATTTAATTTAGGAACATCGATTCCAAGAGGAATTCTATCTCCTGCCATGTCATTGATTACATCCAGTGGACGTTGAATTCCATCAAATATTCCTTGAATTAAACCTGGTGCAAGTTCAACTGATAGAGGTTCCCCTGTTAAGTATACTGGTTCACCTGGACCAATTCCAGCTGTCTCTTCATATACTTGGATCGAAGCTCTGTCACCTCTTAATTCAATTACTTCACCAATTAGTCTTTTTTCACTTACGCGAACAACGTCAAACATTTGCACGTCTTTCATATTTTTAGCAACAATCAAAGGTCCAGAAACCTTCGCAATGATGCCTACTTTTTGTAACTCATTCAAAAACTATGCCACCATCCTTTCTAAAAAATATCAAACCCGATGGCTTTTTCTACATTTTCCTTAATCTTCTTAAGGCCAATACCTTTTCCTTCTTCTGTTGTAGGAATTGGGATTAGGATTGGAAATGTTCTATTATTATATTTTTCGATTACATCAGGAATCTTTTCATAAATATCTTCAGAAATATAAATAATTTTATAATTCTCATTTGCAAGGTCAAATATAGTTCGATCTACTAAAGCTACATCATCTGTTTGAAAGGTGCGAATTCCCACTGCATTGAATAAGATTACAAGATCATTACTTCCGATTGCAGCTATTTCATTTTTTTCCATATTAAACCACCTTTTCTAATATTGTAATAAATGTTTTTCATCAATATCCGAATTTGCAAATACATATCTAATATTGCTTGCTTCAGCTAATTTCTTTAAATAATAATAAAGAATAATTCCTATACCGAATGCATCATTTTTAAATTCACTCATAATGTTTAGAAGTAAATTATTTAATTGAATTTCAAGTAAGTTCAAGTCATTAGTATCAAAGTAAGTTTTTAAGATTAAAGAAAGCTTCTCTTCATAAAACTCATTTAAACTTCTTACTACTTCTTTTTCATCTAGTGTAAATAGTTCTTCTATTTTTGAAAGCGAAATATTTCCGCCTTCAATAAACATAGATTTATTTTTTAAATAGTCCCAATTTAGATTTTTTATTCTTACATAACTTAAAATATTTTTAAAATCAATCGATGTTTTAAAATAGGTAGATAATGGTGCATTAAATGAAAATCTTATTTTATCAAGTACAAACTCATATAAAGTCGCATCGATGATTCCGCTTAATTCTCTTGGATCTGTAATGTCTTTTACGTTATCCTCGATTTTTTTAAATAATTTTTCATATTCTTTACTTAAAGTACTATAATCATTTTCTAATATGGCACTCTTGAGTTGATCTTTTGTAAATACACCATTTTCTAAGAATATATTTCTATCAAATAAATTAAATACTTTAACTTTATAATAGTATTTAATATTTACTAAATCATTAACTAAGAAGAATAAGTCTGTATGTTCCTTCTTAGGTGAGACTTCATCAAAATATGCTTTTACACTAGCTAGTCCATTATGAATAATTTCTTCTAAACTATCTGCATAATTACCATAGCCTAAATCAACTAAAGTTTTTAAGAAGGTTTCTTTTGGTGAATTTGCTAACTTTAAAAAGTCATCCTTTTTTAAGATCCCTTCTTCAATAACTTTAATTTGACTGTTAACATATGTGTAATTCATATTAATTTTCCTCGTTAAATAAAATATTAGCTAATTCGGTTTCATTACTTTCTTTGATTATATTTAAGACACTTACAAATGATAAATCAATGTCGTAATTTTCACTTTCAAGAATAAATCCACCGTTAATCTCAACTGGTTGTTTAGATAGTTTTAAATTGTATCCACTACCTAACTCTTTATTTAATTTATCTAAAGTAACTAAATCACTTGGTTTTTCAGTTGAGAATACTGATAGATATCTTGAATAATCGGTTTTGTTCACTCTGACAATTTCATTACCAGTTAATCTTTCAAGCTTAATATGTTCTAATACATATTTAAATAGTTCTTCATCTTTTAAGTTTTGTAGTCTTTCTAAAGCAACCAAAAACAATTGATCGATTAATTCTTTTTTCTTAAAAAGAATTTCCCTTTTACTCATTCTTTCCAATTGTGTTTTATGAGCTTTTAATTTATCTTGGTTTGTTTTTTGATTACGCTT
>DUVT01000011.1 GCA_012840905.1 Acholeplasmataceae bacterium | reverse complement strand
ACCACAAACTAATTTATCATTTGCACTTACATATAAAACATTAGTATTATCTGTTATATTTATATAACCATTCTTTATACTCGGATCAATAAAACTTACTACCACATTATCGACTTTAATTTCTTTTAAAATATTATTAGCTTCGCCGTTATGATCTGCATGATTATGTGTAAGAATTAAATAATTTAGCCTCTTAATTCCTTGTCTTTTTAAATAGCTTGTTACTTCTTTATTTTTACCATCACCTGTGTCTATTAAAGCATAGCATTGGCTTCTGCTATCAATTATTAAGCTTGCTTCACCATTTGCTAGATCTAGAAAATGAATTTCAGTTTTAGGTACCAGATAAGCACTATTACTGAAGATTATTAAACTAGAGGACAGAAGAAAGATTAATAGATAACGATACTTCTTTATTTTATATACCTTCATTATAAAGTATAGTACCAGGTAATACATAATACTAGCAAAACTATTTATGTATGGAAACTTAAGATTAATCACAAAAACTTTTGAGAATAAAAAAGCAATTTTATTAAAAGAAATAATTAAAAAATCATAGAGTTTGCTGAAGATGGGAAATATCAAAATAAAAAATGATATTGGTAAGATTACTACTTCTACAAGTTCAATAAAAATTACATTACTTACTGGACTAAGTATATTAATTTTGCTATTTATGTTAATAACTAGAGGAAATGTAATTATGTTTGCAAAAAAAGAAATTATTAATACTTGTAGATATTTATTGTATTTACTAAAGAAATTACCAACTAAGATTATGGTGGTTGCAGAAATAAACGATAAGTTAAACCCTAAATCATAATAGTAAAGAGGATTATATGATATTAATAAGATGAAGATTATAGAAATAATATCAAGAGTAGAAAATCCAAGTTTAAAGTTCTTATTTAGTAAAGATATATAATACATTAAAGCAGCTCTTAAGACAGAAGGAGAAAAACTTGTAATTATTAAATAAAGGATTAAAAAGATTGAGTTAGTATACTCAATTTTCTTTTCTTCAATTTGAAAAAATTTTAAGACCTTTTCGATCAAGCCAATAAACAAAGCTATATGGAGACCACTAACTGCGAATAGATGTAAAATTCCATTATCCATTATTGCTTCTTTAAAATCGTCAGACACCAAATCTAAATCACCAATGATCATTGCTTTTAAAAATACATATGAATCATAAGAAAAAAAAGACTCAATATATTCTTCAAATTTGCTTTTTACAATCCCTAAATTAAATTTATGTTTTACAACTTCTATTTTTTCTGCTATAACACAAGCAAAGATTCTTTTTTGTTTTAAATACTTTTGATAATTAAAACCATTTTTTACTCTATTGACTTCACTACTTAATGCCTTACCTTGTACGAATACTACATCCCCATAGTTTAAAGAAACATCCAAGTTATAATCATATACAATATACTTATGATATTTATTTTTTATTGTTAGTTTTATCCCACTTTCTACTTCACTAATTTCAATTACTTCACCACTAACTTCATTTAATTGAAGGAAGTCATAAGTAATATCTAAATAGATGGAATGAATTAAAATGAATGTAGTAATAATGGTTGCTAATTTAAAAATTTGTTTTGATTCCTTATACAAATAAAAACTATAAATTATTAAGAAAATAATACAAATTATATTTCTAATACTAATCAATGTAAGTAGCGAAAAAAATGCTATTAAAAAGTAATTATTAAGAAGTAATTTATAAACAGATAAATTCTTTAATTTGTTTAAAGAGGTTTTCATTGATTCCTTCTACCTTAATAAGTTCTTCTAAACTCATAAAATAACCATACTTTGTTCTATGATTAATAATACTTTTTGCTTTTGCTTCCCCTACTCCAGGAAGTTTCATCAACTCTTCAATTGAAGCAGTATTAATTGATATCTTTTTATTTAATTCTTCTTTTTTTGGAAATATATTTACAATCATTCCATCTTCTAATTTAGTTGCAAGATTAATCTTTTCCATATCTGCCAAAGGTGTAACTCCACCAGCTGCATTTATTGCATCAATAACCCTGCTATTTAAATCTAAATAATAAATACCAGGTGCTTTCACTTCTCCTTTTACATCAACTACAATTTGACTAGTACGTGTAAAGTCGTTTGGATTTTTTAAGTAATCATTAGGCAGAGTTTCAACTTGTTTTTGGTTATTCCAAACAATTCCTAAAATGATTAGGACAACAACTACAACTGCAATAATGATATTTCTCTTATTCATAAGTCTCTCCTTTCACTTTTATATTTAAATTTAAAATTACTTTTTTCGTTTTTTTATTTTTATGCTATAATACATAAAGGAGGAGAGTAGTTATGAGACGAAAATTCACAAACAAATATCTAGAAGTATTTAAAAAAGAGGGTCCATTGGGAGTATTTAGAGCATTCCATAATGAGAAGGTTGAAGAAAAAATTATACGCGTATTTGGTTGGGAAGATCAAGGTAGGAGTAGTTATGATCATAATCTAATTCCAAGTGTTAGTAAATATCTATTTGAAGACTTAGAAATAATCGAAGCTTACATCGATTCAAGTCTTGAAAATCGCCCTGGGATTATTAAAGAATCTACAAAATATATAACTGTCCATGATACAGCTGGTGCAAGAGAAGGTAGTGGTGCTGTTGCTCATATGAAATATGTAACTAAAGGCGGCGGTGGTACTTCATGGCATTACTCTTTAGGTAATGATGGTATCTTTAAACATCTACCACATAACGAAGTTGCATACCACGCAGGAGATGGTTCAAGAACTTATACCTTAGAAAATTCAAATGTAAAAGCATCTACACCAAAGCCAGATATAGATATTAGTAAAGATGGTTATTATGTTTTAAATGGTGAAAAGTCAACAATACTAGCACCAACTAATGATGGGGAAATCTTAAGCAAAAAAGATATTAATGACTTATCAATCGAAATCCAAATAATCGATGGCTATTACTATATTGGAAATACTTGGTATTCGAAAACTTACAAGTTAATTGGTAATGGTGGGGGAAATAGAAACAGTATAGGTATAGAGTCTTGTATTGATAGAGGTAGTGATATTTATCTAACTTGGCAAAGGTTAGCAAAACTAGTTGCATACTTGCTTATAGCGGAAAATCTCGATTTAGACGCTGTTGTACAACATCACTACTTTAGTGGTAAGGATTGTCCTATGACGATGCGTAGGGCGAAAATGTGGGATGATTTCCTTGATCTAGTTGAAGTTGAATACTTTGTACAAACAACAATGAAAGACTACGAAATTAAGATAAATCCAATAACAAATAATATCGATAGTAATGGTAGAATCAAAGAATTAACTAAGGATGATTTAGTATATGAAGTAATCATTACTGATAAAGATAACAATATATATAAAGATAAGTTCACAACAAAAAAGCTTTCATAATAAAAAAACGTCAGTTTCAACTGACGTTTTTGTTTAGGTAGTTGTAGCGACCAAGCTTCTTTAACACCGCCACCTTTTTCACAGAGAAGCTTAGAAAACTCTCCAAAGGCCGAGACCGCTCCTTTCCCGCTGGTCTTTTGCAGGGGGATCTGTTTCACTCCCAAACTGATTGCTATTAACGGCATAGCCGTTGCCTACTTGTGGAGGCACACCCGCTTCAACTACATTTATATTATATCATATATTTTTTATTAGTTTACATATTTTTTAAAATTTATAAAATTAACTAAAAAGACCAAGTTCTACTTGGTCCTTTTAGATTATTCCATTGTTGCTTTAACCTTGTTAATCGTTTCCATACCAGCTTGTTTTATTTGGTGCATCCGATATCTTATATCATCTTTATATTGCATATAAAGAATAGCGGTTGCTGCACCAATTGCGCCAATTACCATAAAAGATAAAGCTTTGCTCACAGATCCACCTCTTTTCGATTAAAGCATGGCAAAAATTATTTTTTGCATTTATAGTATTTGATTAATCGAGAAAATCATAAGGTGAAACATTTTCCAATTCATCAATACTTGAAAATTCAAATTCATCAATTTCAAATGTTGCAATTTGTTCAGAAATCTTACTTGCGAGTGAAGTTCGACGGCGTTCTTCAACACCACGAATTCCCATTGCTAAAGCTTCAATATTTCCAAGCATTATTAAATATTTTTTTGCTCTTGTTACAGCAGTATAAATAAGTTTTCGCTTTAACATTATATAATATTTAAAAGTAAATGGTAAAATAACTAAATCAAATTCACTACCTTGAGATTTATGAATTGAAATTGCATATGCATGAGTTAAATCATCAAGTTCATCTTTTGCGTAGTCAACACTTCCAAAATCATACATTACAGTTAATCCAGTTATATCTCCATCTTCATATAAGAAATTTAAAACATAACCGATATCACCGTTCATTACTTTTTTCTCATGGCGATTTACAAGTTGAATTACTTTATCGTTTACTCTAAAGACTCTTCCAGAATGTTTTATTTCAGGACCATTTTTTGGATTAAATTCTTCTTGCATCTTTGCATTAATTGCATTAATTCCAAGTTCCCCTTTATATAATGGCACCAAAATCTGAATATCTTTAATTAAATCCATTCCACTTTCCAGCGCCTTTTGTACAACCTTCAATAAATTAGGAATAACATCTTTATCGTGCATTTTAATAAAATTTCGATCATGCGACTTTTCTAAGATATTACCGGGAATAATACCTTGGTTAATACTATGTGCAAATGATATGATTGTTGAATCTTCAGCTTGTCGATGAATTTTATCCAATTTAATCGTCGTAATTTCCTTTGATGAAATTAAATCATTTAATACTTCACCTGGTGCAACACTTGGAAGCTGATCAACGTCTCCAACTAAAATGATTCTTGTTTCATTTTCTAATGCTGTAAATAGTCTT
>DUVT01000088.1 GCA_012840905.1 Acholeplasmataceae bacterium | reverse complement strand
TAATGAAAAAAAAGAGGGAAAGAGTATGCTTTTAAATTATTTTGTAAAGGGATTTAAAGTTTTTTATGATGAAGTTTCTTTTTCAATGCTGGCAAATAATTATATTAAGAAGAATAGAGACAATACAATAAGTAAATTAGGTAAGAAAGAAGATATTAGTGTTGTAAAAAGTGCATTCATCTTTGGACCTAACAATACAGGGAAGTCGTGTTTTATTGATTCGTTGAAATTTTTTGTAAACTTAATTATTAATGAAAAAATATACATTGATAAATACACAAAAAATTTATTTTATGATAAAGATGATCCAATAGAGTTTAAATTGGAATACTTAGTTGGAGTTAATAAATATTACTATTCAATAAAAATTAATACAAATGGTATTTTAGATGAAATACTTGAATTAAATGATGAAGTTATTTTAAATAGGAGCAATCCAAGCGAAGAAATCAAGGAAATTATTAATTTAATTGGTGATATAAAAAATAAATTGTATGTATTTTTATTACCTAAGAAATACAATTTTATAAGTGAGGATTTAAAAAAATTTGTAAGTTCATTTGAATTTGTTGATTTTAATGCTCCATTAAACATAGACGAAATTTTAAAGGAAACAAACTTTGAAAAAATATCAGAGATGATATCAAAATGTGATCTACAAATAGATACAATTATTGATAATAGTGAAGATGTTGAAGAATTTATTAAATCAAAAGCTAAAGATGATAAAAATAAAGATACAATGATAGAATTACTAAATAATTATAAGTTGATTTCTAAATTTAAATTTAAAGGTAAGAAAGTGTATGTGCCTTTAGTTGATATAAATTCTAAAGGAACTGATAAAGTAGTAAAGATGTCTTATATATTATTAAATGCGATTAGCGGAAATAAAGTATTAGTTATTGATGAATTTGAAAATAGCCTCCATACAATAATGTCAAAAGCATTAATATCATTTTTTAATTCAAACAATAATACAAGATCACAACTTATAGCAACAACACATGACTTATTACTACTTGATGATGAATATTTACTAAGAAAAGATCAAATATGGTTTATCTTTAAAGATGAAAACAATAATTATTTGTATAGTTTAGATGACTTCAAAGACAATAAAGAAATAGATTCTCGCGGCAATATGATGATAAAATATATGAAAGGACTGTTTGGCGCACTTCCAAAACCAACATTATTCAAGGATGATGTAGGTGAATAAGAATAAATTTGTAAGACGGCATCCTTTATTTAAAGAACATTTGTATATTGTTTGTGAAGGGATAGCGGATGAAATATTCTTAGATAAATTTTTCAAACAATTTGAACTAAAATACGAAGTCAAGGTTAAAGGAAGTGGCTCTATTAATAATATTTTTAATACTTATAAGAATATAAAAGCAGTATATAATGACATAACCGTAATAATTTTTATCGACTTAGATGGTAAAGGGGATAAAAATCTTAAAAAAATAAAAGATGATTTCAAAAATAATGGATTTAAATCGATCAAGGATATATATTTTGTTAATCCAGTAATCGAATATTTATTTGTACTAGCAAAAGAAGATAAACACTCAATGTATACTAAGAAAGAAGATTATAGAAAAGATATTAAGAGATTATATGGAATTGATGAATATAAAGGCGCTAGAAAAGAGTGTGAAAAAATTGTTAGTTTAATAAGTTTAAAGGAATGGGAAGATTTCAAAACCAAAATAATGAATTGTAATAAAGAGTTTAATCAGTTACCGTCTACTAATTTATACAAATTGCTTGATAGATTAAAAATAAAAAAGGAATCTTCGAATTAATAGAAGATTCTTTTATATTTAGTATGAAAAAAGCCCGCAATGAATATTGCGAGCTTAATGCGTTTAGATGTGAATTGGTTTATCGATAATTCCGTGAGCAGCTTCCATTAGTGTTTCTGATAGAGTTGGATGTGGATGAATTGCGTTTGCAAGTTCGTATGCAGTACCTTCAAGTTCCATTAGAACTGCAGCTTCTGCGATTAAGTCAGTTGCATGCGGTGCTAAGATATGAACACCAATGACTTCATTATACTTCTTGTTTGCAATTATTTTCACAAACCCATCAGCTTCACCTTCAGCTAATGATTTACCATTACCTAGCAGTGGGAATTTGCTTACTTTATAATCAATACCTTCAGCTTTTGCCTCTTGTTCAGTATAGCCAATGTTTGCAATTTCTGGAGTACCGTAGATTCCTGATGGAACCTTCTTGTAGTCGATCTTAGATTCTTTGCCCATAATATTTTCAACTGCGATAATTCCTTCAGCACTTGCAACGTGAGCTAACATCATTTTACCGTTAACATCACCGATTGCATAAACACCTTTAACTGTTGTTTCAAGCTTTTCGTTAGTTATAATACCTTGTCTTGTGATTTCTATGCCAAGATGTTCGAAACCTTCTGAATTAGGACGCATTCCAACTGACATTAAAACTTTATCTGCAACAACTTCATGGTCTTTGCCATCTTTTGAGTAGATAACTTTGTTTTTATCTACTTTAGTTACAGCACCTTTTGTAATGATGTTGATATTTTGTTTTTTGAGGCTCTTTAGGTATGTTTTGCGGACTTCATCATCTATATTAACTAAAATGTTATCCGCCATTTCAATTACTGTTACATTTGATCCAAAGCTAGCATAGATTGTTGCAAATTCAATCCCGATAACTCCACCACCTACAACAACTAGGTTTTCTGGAACTTTATCAAGTGAAAGTGCCTCTTTGCTAGTAAGAATATATCCTGATTTGATTCCTTCTTCAACCCCTGGAATCGGAGGGATTACAGGTCTTGCACCTGTAGCAATAATTAGATTATTTGTTTTTAATACTTCACCGTTTACTTCAACAGTGTTTTTGTCTTTAACTTTAGCTTCACCATTGTAAATGTCTACTTTATTTTTCTTTAGGAGCATTCCTACTCCACCAGTTAGACGTTTTACAATATTATCTGTACGTTTTATTACATGACTTAAATTTACTTTAACTGATTTTTGATCAAGGTCGATACCAAAACTACTTGAGTTTAAGATATCTTGATACACCCTTGCACTTTTAATAAGTGCTTTTGTTGGGATACACCCAATATTTAGACATACACCACCAATATATTTTTTTTCAATTATTGCAACCTTAGCCCCAAGTTGAGCTGCTTTAATAGCAGCTACATATCCACCTGGGCCAGCTCCAATAACAACTATATCATAATTTTTCATAGTTTAACCTAACTCATTAAGAGTAACATTGGATTTGTGATGTAGTCTTTAAATTTCATAATGAATCTACCTGCGTCACCACCATCAATGATTCTATGGTCTACAGCAAGTGAAATTGGAAGTACATCACCTACTGCAAGTTCTCCATTAACTACTACAGGTTTCTTAGAAATTCTACCAACACCTAGAATCGCAGATTCTGGGTATTTAATTACTGGTGTACCGAATGATGTATCAAATGCTCCGTAGTTAGTAACTGTGAATGTACCACCTTGAATTTGATGCATTTGTAATGTTCTATCATTTGCTTCTTTTCCAAGCTTTTCAATTTCTTTTGCAAGTTCAAGTAAACTTAATTT
>DUVT01000087.1 GCA_012840905.1 Acholeplasmataceae bacterium | reverse complement strand
AATCATTTTCAAATGCTCTTTTACCATTATCTTTACAACTAATTAAAAAGATTGAAATGAATATTAATAGAAATACTTTATAAATATTTTTCATAACCTGGTCTACCTAACATTGCAAACATATTATTTTTATATGCTTCAACACCATCTTGGTTGAATGGGTTCACTCCTAGTAAATAACCACTCACACCACAGCTTAGCATCATAAAGTAAACTAAATACCCAAAATAATATGGTGTCATCTCAGGAAGTGTAATATCTAAAACTGGAACTTCACCACTTACATGAGCTTTAATTGTACCCATTTTTGCACGTTTATTAATTTCGTTTAAACTAAACTTAGTTAAATAGTTAATTCCATCAAAGTCATCAACTTCACGTGGAATCATCATATCATTTGCTGGCTTTTCTACATGAATAAATGTCTCAAGGAATAATCTTTCTCCATCTTGTACATACTGACCAAGTGAGTGAAGGTCTGTTGTATAAGTGTGGAAGGAAGGATATAGACCTTTACGATCTTTACCTTCAGATTCTCCAAATAACTGTTTATACCATTCTCCTAGATAATGAAGTCTAGGTTCAAATAAACCTAAAATCTCAACTGTCTTTCCAGCACGATATGCTAAATTACGGATTGCAGCATATAAAAGCGCATCGTTTTCTAAATATGCAGATTTTGTATAATTATCATATGCAGCTCTTGCACCAAAAATAATTGCTCTGATATCAATATTTCTAAATGCTAGCGGAAGTAAGCCTACTGTTGTAAGGACTGAGTATCTACCACCAATATCTTCTGGGATTGAAAAGATTTCATAGCCTTCAGTAACCGCTAATTCATATAATGCACCTTTATTAAGAGTTGTTGTTGCAACAATTCTTTCATTATACTTGCTTCCATATTTTTCTTTAAGCAAGTTTTTAAATATTCTAAATGCTACAGCAGGTTCTGTAGTAGTTCCTGATTTAGAAATAATATTTATTGAAAAGTCTTTATCTTTTAAATATTCATACACATTGTAAGTATAATCACTAGAAAAAGTATTCCCAACAAATATTACTTCTTTGTCTTTTTTCTTCAGGGGATTTACATCAAGAATACTTAATGCAGCTTGTGCTCCTAAATAAGATCCACCAACCCCGATGACTAATAAGACTTCAGATTGTTCTCTTAATCTTTCACTTACTTGAATAACTCTTTTCATCTCATCATTATCCACATTGTATGGATAATCAACCCAACCAGTAAATTCACTTCCTTCACCAGTTTTATTAAGTAGTTTATGTAAAGCTTCAGTTGCTTCAGCTTCTAAGCTTTCTATTGACTCTTTACTTATAAAATCTAATACACCTGTATAATTTAATAATTTCATTCTAACTCCCTACTTGTGATATTTTATTTTTCTCAATTATTTCATGTAAGACTTCAGTTTCGTTAAGATCTTTGTGTTCCTTAAGTTGTTTTTCAATAAAAACATTAATATTTTCTTTTAAGGTTTTAAAACCAATTTTATACTTAGGAACTTCACATTTAACACCACGTGTTTTATTGATAAATTTGTAACTTAACTTTAACTTTTTATTTTCTTCATCAACATCTAAAACTTTAAGTTTTACTTTTTCACCGACTTTTACATAATCGTAAATATTTCTTACATAATTATCTGAAAACTCAGATATATGAACTAAACCATCGTATTCGCCAACACTAACAAATGCCCCATAACCTAAAATGTTAGTGATTTTCCCGTATACAATTTCTCCCTTTTTAATCATGCTATACACCTCTGTTAATAACCTACTTCAATTATAACACAGTGGATGGGATTTGTTAAGCAAAAAGCCCGGAATTTGTTGTTTATTTAAATATGTTATTAAATGATTATTTCCTAATGTTAGTATAATAAAAAAGGAAGAAAATCTAATATTTCTCCCTTTCTATTCCAATTTTTTAAAGACTTGAGTTGGAATGATTGCTAAAATAACAACACCATAACTCAAATAAAGTATAACTCTAGACATTGTAACTGTTGGTATTACAAAGAATAATATTGGTAAAGCAACAAGTTGAATGCTATATATAAATAGTTTAAAAAACATGAACTTCTTTACGTGCGCTAGAAGTATAAATTCTCTCACTATTACACCTATTGGAATTACAACTCCGAAGACAATATATTGGGTAAAGTTCCAATATCTAATAGCTGTCTCTTCAGCTAAGTTAGGTATATTCTTAATGATCGCACTACCTGCAACAAAAATAATTATTGTTGCAACTAATGAACCTATATAAAATGTTTTTCCAAATTTTTCTAGATTCATTATTCTATATTTTCAACACCTATAATTCCAGGCACTTCTTCAAGTAAAATAGTTTCTATACCATCACGTAAAGTTAAATCTATACTAGCGCAACCAACACATGCACCAACTAATTTTAAATATACTATTCCATCTTCTACTTTTACAAATTCTACGTCACCACCATCTCTTTGTAAATATGGGCGAACTTTATTTAATATAGTAACTACTTGCCTTTCTATTTCTAAGTTAGTATTTTCCATATTGATCTTTCCTTTCATATTAATATTATACACCATTTTTAGATTTATTTCAAAAATAATAATATATAATTCTTTAAGGTGAAATTTTTCCATCCTTACTACTAAAATAAAATCTTGGTACTTCACCTTGAATTATTTGTACAACAACAGGAATAGCTGTATTCACTTCAATTTCTTCTCTTTGTAGTGGTACTACAACAGCAAAGCTTACACTTACATCAATCTCTAATCTAAAAATACTATTATTAATTCCATACTCTTCTATCACACTTTTTACATCACATTTTACTGCACCAACAGGATACAATTTTATTTTTATCTCTGGTCCTAAATCATAAAACAAGACATCACTTAAAATTATTCCTAAAGGAAGAGTTAATTGTTCTAAATCTTGATTTTCTAAATTGTTTAATTGACTTGTAATTGAAGAGGTAGTTAATGCAAGAATGTTATTTACTTGATATGTATTAATATAAATCGAGTCTATATT
>DUVT01000086.1 GCA_012840905.1 Acholeplasmataceae bacterium | reverse complement strand
GAACTGAATGTATTTGAAAAAAGCCTAAGAGATGCAATAACGCTTCTAAAGCCAGGTGGAAGAATCGTAGTTATTACTTTCCATTCTTTAGAAGATAGGATTTGTAAAAATGTGTTCAAAGAAATGGTAGAAGTAAATATTCCTAGAGGTGTTCCAATCAAAGAAGAAGATATCATTCGAGAATTCAGACTTGTGAACAGAAAAGTTATCGTACCAACAAAAGAAGAGGTGTTAAAAAATAAAAGAGCGCATAGTGCTAAGATGCGCATCTTGGAAAAATTATAGGAGGGAATTATGAGTAATTTTAGACCTTTACCAAAACCAATTACTCCAAGACCGAGTAAGTAATATGGATATTGGTATTGAAATATATTTAAGAAAAACATATAAACCAAGGAAGTGAAAACTAATTGTGATTTGCCTGTCAACTTCTAAGGTTTATATGTTTTTCATTTTGTTTAAACTTACTTATAAAAGAACCAATCTTTAAAAAAATTAATGACATTTTTTATATACGTTGTAAGGTTTTATATAAAAAACAAAAACATATAATTAATAAGAGTGAGGTAGAATATGAAAATTATCAGAAACCGCATTTTTATTACTTTATATGTTTTTTTATTTGTATTTATAGTTATTTTACTTAGGCTTGGATATGTGCAAGTAATTAAAGGTGATGCTTATATTGAACGTGCATTTGAACTATGGACTCGTAATATTCCAGTTAGTAATCAAAGAGGTAAAATATTTGATCGAAATGGCAAGTTAATAGTAGGTAATACACTTGCACCTACTGTATCAATTATTCCAAAACAAGTAAAAAACAAAACATATACAATAAATACCCTTGCAACAATATTAAATGTTGATAGTAATTTAATAAAAAAACATTTTGAAAAAAATGTTTCTGTAGAAATAATTAAACCACATGGTAAAAATATTGATCTAGAAACAGCCAAAAAAATAATAGCTGCAGACTTACCAGGGGTTTATGTTGCAAGCGATGTTGTTAGATATTATCCATATGGTAATACATTATCACATGTCTTAGGTATTGTTGGTGTAGATAATCAAGGTATTACAGGTTTAGAATTTATTTATGATGATTTTTTAATGGGGACTCCAGGTTCCCAAAATATTTATACCGATGCCCATGGTAATAAATATCCAAATCTTACTGGTAATTATACTTCAAGTGGTTCAGGTTTTGATCTCTATTTAACAATCGACATCGATATTCAATTAACGTTAGAACGTGTACTAGATAATGCAATGGCTCTATA
The DNA here is from genome assembly GCA_012840905.1 of Acholeplasmataceae bacterium. Taxonomy (GTDB): domain Bacteria; phylum Bacillota_I; class Bacilli_A; order ML615J-28; family CAG-698; genus DUVT01. The sequence goes on along the minus strand of DUVT01000086.1, from coordinate 2,982 downwards.
TGATCCAATTGAAGCATTTGGACTTGTAATGCATCCAATGACATCAGAAGTCCTTGCTATGGCAAGTAGACCTAACTTTGATTTAAAAAACTATCAAGATTATGATCAAGAATTATTTAATCGTAACTTACCAATTTGGAAATCCTTTGAGCCAGGTAGTACCTTTAAAATTGTTAGTTTTTCTGCTGGTTTAGAAGAAAAAGTCTTTAGTGTAGATGAGAATTTTTTTGATCCTGGTTATGCGATTGTAGAAGGAACACGAATTCGAGACTGGAAAGCTGGCGGTCATGGAATGCAAACATTCATGGAAGTTATCCAAAACTCTTGTAACCCAGGGTTTGTAGAAATAGGAAGAAGATTAGGTAAAGAAAAACTATTTAAGTATATTCATGATTTCGGATTTGGCCAAAAAACAGGTATTGATTTACTTGGAGAGTCAACAGGAATAGTTTTTAAAGATGAAGTAATTGGTCCGGTTGAAGTTGCAACAAGCGCTTTTGGTCAAGGAAATAGTGTTACACCAATCCAACTAGTTAATGCTGCAAATGCAGTAGTTAACGGGGGTAATTTAAATAAACCATATATTTTAAAAGGGTTTGGAATACCAGAAACATCAACATTAATATTTCAAAATGAAACGAAGTTTGTAAAAAGAGTAATAAGTGAAGAAACAAGTTATATAATGCGAGATGCACTTGAAAGAGTTACAGCTCTTGGAACAGCAAGAAGTGCTTATATTGAAGGTTATAGAGTTGGGGGGAAAACTGGAACAGCGCAAATTCCGATTGATGGTGTTTATGTTCCAGGTAAATACATCTTATCTTTTTTAGGAATTGCACCAATGAATGATCCACAAGTATCAGCCTATATTGCAATTAATCAACCTAAAGCAACAATTCAATATGGCGGGGTTGTAGTTGCTCCAATGTTGAAAGAAGTGATACTAGATTCACTTTCATTAATGGGAGTAGAAAAACAAGAAGGTGGAATCCCAAGAGATAGTAGATGGTGGGTAGATAAGTTTTTATATCCAGTAGAAAATTATATTGGAAAAAGCCCAAAAGAAGTTGGGTTTCATCCATATTATAAGATTAAGATTGTTGGAGATGGTGATAAGATAATTGCTCAAAGTCCTGATTCTGGAGAGTTTATTGTTCAAGATGGAGTTGTAACATTATATACAAATTAAAGATATATTTAGAAAACCAGATAAAAAAATTATAAATGTTGTTTTTTGTATACACATTTAAAAATGTTGTTTCCGGTACGAGAAAAAAGTAAATATATAAAAAAGAAAAAGATGCTTCAAGATAAAGCATCTTTTTTATAGGTGAATAATTTTTTTCTTTCGAGCTGTGATTGAATAAAATAATGGGATTGTTAAAAATATAATCCAAGCATAAACCCACCAGTTAAGGAAGAACCCTAAAGCAAAATAAATTAAAGCAACAAAGAATGGATAATTAAAATATCTCATTTTCTTAACTTTAATTGCAAAAACAAGGGAACTTGTAACAGGAATACATAGAAGCAGTAACCATGCATATTGCCATTTACCAGTTATAAAACCAAAGAGAAAGAATCCGATTAAAAAGAAAATGGTAATAGCTAAATTAATTGTTCTTCCAGGGTAGTAAATAACTTTATATTTGCTTTTACCTTCTTGTGCATCCTTTGCAATCTTTTTAATATTATCAATAAAATCATTAATAGTATCTTTTGGATCAATTTCATCTTCAATATTCTTATCATTTATTACCTCTTGTACAATCTCCTCATCACTTAAAAGTAGTTCATCTAAAGAGATTTTATATAATGAGGCAAGTTTAATTAAGTTATCTGTATCTGGGCTTGCTTCAGCTCTTTCCCATTTAGATACAGCTTGCCTAGATATACCAAGTTTATTTGCTAATTCTTCTTGAGATAAATTGTGTTCTTTTCTTAACTTAACTAATTTATTTGCGATTTCAATATTCATATACTTCACTCCTTTGTTACTACTATTATATAAGAATTACATTATTGATTCTACCAACTTTAGTTTGAAAAAGCGCAACTAATGGTTTCTTTTTAACTATTTTACCTTTAAAAAGTGATTTTGTCATTAGTAATAATTAAATTAATATAATATAATAGGGACTGATATATGAAAATTTCTAAATTACTTAATACAAACAAATTATTGATTCATACCCATTTTGTAAATGGATTAAAAACAAATTCAAAAAAAGTAAAAGCAAATGATATCTTTTATGCAATCTCAGGCAGTAATTTTGATGGCAATGATTATATAATTGATGCAATAAAGAAAGGTGCTAAAACAATCATATCAGAAAAAGATTTTTTAGAAGCTTATAAATATCCTGATATAAACTTTATAAGAGTAGAAGATGTAAGAAAAGTACTTGCAATTCATGCAAAAATTTTTTATAAAGACTTATCTAAAAGTTTTACTTTAATCGGAATAACAGGAACAAATGGTAAAACTACAGTATCAACTTTAGTATATAAGTATTTCCAATATTTAAATAAAAAAGCAACATTAATCGGTACTAACGGCATATATATAATGAATAGTTTTTATGAGACAAAAAATACAACACCAGATATTTTAGAATTATATGAGATTTTACTTGAAAGTAGGAAAAATGGTGTAAACACAATTATTATGGAAGTAAGTTCGCATGCAGTAAAAATGTTACGAATTTATGGTTTAGAATTTGATATTGCCTTAATTACAAGTTTAACCCAAGATCATTTAGACTTTCATACTACAATGGAAGATTATAAATATACTAAAGGGTTGTTTTTAAATTCATTAAATGAAGATAAGATAGTGATTATAAATAAAGATATGGAAGATTATAAATTTTTTTCTTATCTTTCTAAAGCTAAAACATATACTTTTGGTAGAAAAACTAGTAATTATGAACTTTTAGATTATAAATTAAGTGTTGAAGGTAGTAATTTTTTAGTTAGAAT
>DUVT01000085.1 GCA_012840905.1 Acholeplasmataceae bacterium | reverse complement strand
GCGAATATTTTAAAGTATATCTTCCTCTTTGGTTTGTGTTTCATTATAATGTATCCAATCCTCTTGCAACTTGCAATTGCATTTAGATATCCAACAGATGTTAATGATCCAACTGTATTATGGATACCAAATAATTTTTCTTTGAAAAATTTTGAAGTTGCAATGATTGCATTGAATTATAAAACATCACTTTGGAATTCTATTTGGATTTCCTTTGTGATTACCTTATTACAACTATTCTCTACTTCACTTGCAGGTTATGCTTTTGCAAGGTTGAGGTTTAAAGGTAGTCAATTCTTATTTGGCTTAGCTTTATTTACGATAATTGTTCCTCAAACAGTTATCTCCTTACCATTACTTAGAAGCTTAACAAATATGAATATGGTTGGAAAACCAAGTTCCTTATTCCTAATGGCAGGACTTGGGATGGGTATCAAGTCAGGAATCTTTATTTTTCTCTTTAGACAATTCTACCGAGGAATTCCTGTAGAACTAGAAGAAGCGGCTTATGTAGATGGTGCGAATGCTTTACAAGTATTTACGCAAGTAATGTTACCGAATGCAAAAGGTGCAATCTTAACAGTTACTATCTTAAGTTTTGTCTGGCAATGGAATGATTACTACTTTACAACTTTATTTGTTGCGCGTAGTAATCCTAATTTTGGAACTCTAACTACCCAACAAGTGAGCATTCTTTATGGCTTACAATCAGCATTACAAGACGCTGGCGTTTGGGGATTGATGGGGCAAGATGTTACGAAAAACCCACTATTTTCATCAATGATCTTAAATACGAGTGGAATTTTAGTCATGTTGCCGCTTATAATAATGTATTTCTTTGTACAAAAATTATTTGTTGAAGGTATTGAAAGATCTGGTATAACCGGATAAAATTCGAAAGGAGCGACTATGAAAACATTTAATTTAAGAAAACTATTTATGTTTATCTTTATTTTCCTGCTTGCTTTTGCTTTAATCGCATGTAATGGCGGAAACAACAACAATAATAACAATGGTGGCAATGGCGGCGGAAACGGTGATGGCAATGGTAATGGCGATGGTGATGGAAATGGTGAAGTAGAAGATGATGAAATTCCTAATATGATGGGCCAAGAATTCATCATCATGGTTAACCGTGCAGGTAGTGCTGACCCTAGAAGTAATAGCTATAAGGGTAGTTGGAAACAACAAAAAATCAAGAAAATAGAAGAAGTAGAAGCTAAATATAATGTAAAAGTTGTATATAAAACATATCCAGCAGATGCTGTATGGGGTGGTGGACGTGAGCGTTTCATTATTACAAACTCTACAAACAAAACTCCACAAGCTCACATTTATGAAATGCCATCATACTCAATTGCAGTTTTAGCTGCAGCAAATGCAATCTTACCACTCGATGATCTAATTGATAAATATGGTCATCCAGGCTACTGGCCTGAAAAACGTATCTTTAGTAGTGTAATGGGTAAAACATATTCTTATGATGCAAGCTATCCATTATCAAATCAAGGTATTTTCTACAATATCGATTTACTAGAAAGATATCTTGGTGAAGGTAAAGGTACACTTCCATCTGAATTAT
>DUVT01000084.1 GCA_012840905.1 Acholeplasmataceae bacterium | reverse complement strand
TAACAGAAAAGAATAAAAAGAACACTCCCGACAGACTTGAACAAATGAAATTTTGTCCTAAATGTCGTAAACAAACATTACACAGAGAAAAGACAAAGAGATAAATTTGGTTTATCGGAAAACAATAAACGCCAAGATAATTGGTGTTTTTATTTTGTACCTTATTAACCTTGCATAAATAGGTAAATTATGTTAAGATTAATAGGAAATATTTATTAAATAATGGAGGCTGAGATGAAACAGGAAAATGATAATATAGTTAAAGATTCTAATGATGAAACAAATAAGAAAATAAATTTAGAAGAAATACTCCACTTCGATAATGACGAAGTAACAGTTATAGATGCAGAAGTAAACTTGGTTACAGATCTTGAAGAATTACAAAAAGAAATCAAAATTGAGTACGATCCTGAACCAATTGAAGAAATAGCTGAAAAGAAAAGAAAAAAGATTATTTCTGAAATTATCGATGATAAAAAAGAAGAAAAACCACTAAAACTTACTCGTCAAGAAAAGCGAAAGTTACGAATTATTAATCGTTTGATTGCTGGAGAGATTAATGGGCCAAAAGCAGCTAAAATGCTAAAGATTACAACTAGACAGGTAAGAAACTTAAAACGTCAAGTTCTTGAACAAGGAGAAGCTGGAGTAATCCATAAGAATAGATATTATAAACCTGTTAATACTTACGAAGTTGATATTCGTAAAGAAATAGCAAATACCTATCGCAAAGAGTTTAGAGGTACAAATTTCACTGAATTTGCAAGAATAATGCAAGAACGTGGGTATGAATTATCTAGAAGTACGATATATAATATATTAAGAGAAAATAGAATTCGTTCTCCACAAAGAAAACGCAAAAAGCGTAAAAAGACAACTACAACTACTACTGAAACTGTGAAGAAGTAATATGGAAAGAGCAAAGACTAGGGAAATTAAAATAGGTAATGTTTTAATTGGATCTAATAATAAAATAGCAATCCAAAGTATGACTAATACGAGGACAAAAGATATTGAAAATACTGTAAAACAAATCCACGAACTTGAAAAGGTTGGATGTGAAATTATTAGGGTTGCTGTTTTAGATATGGAAGATGCACAAGCTATAGCTGAAATTAAAAAACAAATTAATATCCCATTAGTTGCTGATATCCATTTCGATTATCGTTTAGCACTTGTTTCTATCGATGCTGGTATTGACAAATTACGAATTAATCCTGGTAATATTGGTAGCATTGATAGAGTTCAAGCAGTAGTAAATAAGTGTAAGGAAAAGAAAATTCCAATTAGAATTGGCGTTAATGCAGGTTCACTAGAAAAAGATTTAAAAGATAGTGATAATATACCTGCAGCGTTAGTTGAAAGTGCAAAAAGACATGTTGAAATATTAGAATCCCTCAATTTTTTTGATATAGTAATATCTTTAAAAGCATCGGATATTGATACAACAGTCAAAGCATATGAACTAGCAAGTAAAAAGTTTCCTTATCCGCTACATATTGGAATTACTGAAGCTGGATCTAAATTTTCTGGTACTATTAAATCAAGTATCGGTTTAGGAATATTATTAAACCAAGGTATTGGTG
>DUVT01000083.1 GCA_012840905.1 Acholeplasmataceae bacterium | reverse complement strand
TTTACATTAATTTTGATTGATCAAAATTATCTAAAAATTCAAATAAATGTTTAGAAATCTTCTTAATCGTTCCATCAACAAATGGATTATCAAGGCCAGCAAATTCAACTAATTCTAAGAATGATTTACTTCCTCCTTGTTTACATAAGTTGTGGTAAGATTCCCATGCTTTCTTACTATCTTCACGGTTTCTAATCCAGTATTGATGAGCACATACTTGTGCTAAAGTATAATCAATATAATAGAATGCTGTTGTAAAGATATGAGATTGTCTAAACCAATATGTACCTTTTTCTAAGAATTCATTGTCATATACTTTGAATGGTAAATATAATTTTTCTAACTCACGCCATTTAGCTTTTCTTTCCGCAGGTGTCATATCAGGATTTTCATATACTTCTGTTTGGAAGTGGTCTACTAATACACCATAAGGAATGAATGAAATTGAACTAGCAAGATGCTTATAGCGATAACGTTCTGCATCTTTTCCAAAGAATAATTCAAACCATGGCCAAGCAAAGAACTCCATACTCATTGAATGAATTTCACATGCTTCATATGTTGGGAAGTAATATTCAGGGATTTCAAAATCACGACTTGAATAAACTTGGAATGCATGACCTGCCTCGTGAGTTAATACGTCAACATCATGGCTTGTTCCATTGAAGTTTGCGAAAATAAATGGGCTCTTGTAATCAGGAATATATGTACAGAATCCACCACCTGATTTGCCTTGTTTTGAATCAAGTTCAAGCAGATCATGTTCAATCATAAAGTTAAAGAACTCTTTAGTTTCTTCACTTAATTCTGAATACATCTTTTGTGCTTGATTAACTAAATATTCGCGGTCACCAATTGGTTTTGGATCACCATCTTTAAAATCTACATTTAAGTCGTAACTACGCAAGTCTTCAATTCCAAGACGTTTTGCTTTATCTTCATAAATTTTACTTACTACAGGAACTAAATCTTCAAGTACTTGTTTGCGGTAATTAGCTACCATCTTGCTATCATAATCTGTTCTACCAAGTCTTAGGTAACCAAAATCAACATAGTTTTTGAAACCTAGTTTTCTTGCCATACTTGTTCTAACTTTAACTAATTTATCATAGATCTCATCATACTTTTCTTCGTTTTCCGCAAAGAATTCCATAACTTTAGTTTCAGCATTTTTTCTTACTTCACGATCTACATGAACTAAGTATGGCCCCATTTGAGATAGGTTATTTGTCTTACCGTCAAATTCAATTTTTGCAGATGCAGTTAATTTACGATATTCGGAACGTAATTTATTTTCTTCTTGTAAGTCTTCAATAATTTCCGGACTAAATACTTTTTGGTTAGCTTCCATTAGTCTAAACCATTGCGCACCGTATTTAGTTTCTAAATCTTTTCTAACTTTACTATTTAATAAAGCATTTGCAAGTTCAAATTCAAACTTGCCATAATGTGGGCTATTTTCATCAAAGAAGCTTTGTTCTTTTTCATAAAATTCATCTGTTGTATTTGTTTGAATTCTAATCATGCATAATGAACGCATTGTAGAATAAGTATTTCGAATTTTATTGATTTCATCAATAACTTTAACAACTTCTTCTACATTATCACTGTTATTAATAACTTCAATAGCCTTTTTATACTCAGACTCAATTTTCTCAAAATTAGGACGTTCATATTTGTATTCATTAAACTTCATAAAATTATCCTCGCTTTTTTAATATTTTTACATCTAATAAACTTATTAGTTGTGTATAATAATTATAGCACGTTTATTTATGCATTTCAATTAATCAAGGCTCTCTAAATCTGATTAATCTAACACATACTTTTATTTTGTCATTAATACTAATCAAACAAGTATTATACAAGTTAAAATTATCGAAATATGTCGAAAATTGTTTTAATATTTTTGGTTTTTTTATTCACCAAAAAATGTTATAATAATATCTATATATATAAC
>DUVT01000082.1 GCA_012840905.1 Acholeplasmataceae bacterium | reverse complement strand
ATATATCCTGGTGCATCATTACTTGCTGTTGGGATAAATAATAGTTTAGGATTTTCTTTTTTTGCTGCATCAACTATAAACTGATCAATTTTCCTAGTTTCACCAGTATTGATCTCTCCACCACCAATTGTAATAATCATTTACTTCACCTCTTCTTCCCTTAATTAAAATTATAACACAAAAAATAAATGAGTTATAATATTTTTTAAAAAAACACTATGATATTAGATCATTCATAGTGCTTTTTTCTATTATGCATATTCTTGATTAACTACTTTTAATAAACTGCTTGCAATTTTTTTTGCTTTTTCTTCAATACTTTTAACTTCATCATAATATTTATTTGATAATTCTTTATCATGGTAATTATGCATATTTGTTTTTACATTTAATACACAACCATGTAGACCTGCAAGAATTAAGTGAACACCAACACCAAAATCAGATAATGCAGTTTTATTTGCATATTTAAGGGTTGGTTCTGCATGTTCTAAAGCTTTTAGTGCTAATTTTGCTCCTTGTAGTGGAACTTCGGTTGCCTCAATTGTTCCTTCATTAATCGCTTTATTTCTTGCTTGTTTTTCTGTAGAAATATCTTTAGGCATTCTAAATGCAGCAATAATTTTATTAAAAGCTGCAGTATCTTTATCTATAAGTTGAATCATTTGCACTTTAATTTCATCTAATGCTGAAATTCTACTCATATAATCAAGTTTTATAGCTTCATCTAATTCTTGAAATTTCTTTTTAGGAATTGTAAGATGACCTACCATCCTAACTAAACTAATCCCCTTTGCAATTGTTAGTGCTGATACACTACCTCCACCTGGAGTTGGGGTAGCTGAATCAACTTGGTCTAAAAATTCGGTGATTGTTAAATCATAAAGTTTCATTATGTACTCCTTCGCTAGTTTTATTAATATATGCTAGTTTACCATTTATATATGCACTTTCAACATGATTAATTCCAAAGTGATAGAAAATATATTCTAAGTTAGGTGAATCAAAAATAACAAAGTTTGCTACTTTACCTTCTTCAATTGAGCCTACTTCTTCATTAATTCCTAGTGCACTTGCAGCATTAATCGTAACAGCAGTTATAACTTCTTTTGGAGTTAATTTAGCTTTAATTGATGCAACTTGCATCGCTAGTTGAATATTTTCTGATGGACTTGAACCCGGATTATAATCTGTTGCAATTGCAAGGGCACCATTATTTTCAATAAAAAATCTTGCTTTAAAGAAATCTTTATTTAAATTAAATGATGTTAGTGGTAACATTACCGCAATAACTTTACTTTTTGCTAGTTCAATTAAGTTTTCTTTGTTTGACGCTAGTAAGTGTTCTGCAGAAATGCAACCAAGTTCACTTGCAAGTTTTGCACCACCTAAATCATGAATTTCATCTGCATGAATCTTTATATCCAAACCTACAGTTTTTGCATACTCTAAAATTTCTCTAGACTCTGCAATTGAAAAGACACCTTCTTCACAAAATACATCAACAAACTTTGCTAAGTCTTCATATTTTACTTTTGTGATCAATTCTTTCATAAGTTGAATATATTCTTCACGTCTATCTTTATATTCGTTTGGTAGTGCGTGTGCTCCCATAAAGGTACTTATTACATTAACAGGATGATCAATATTTAAGCGATTTGCAACTTCCATTTGTTTTACTTCAGTTTCTACATCTAAGCCATAACCACTTTTAGCTTCTACAGTAGTTGTACCATAAGATAACATTATATCTAAACTTTTTTTAGCTTTATTATATAGTTCTTCAAAACTAGCAAGACGAGTTTTTTCAACTGTACTTAATATTCCCCCACCTTGTTTTAAGATTTCTAAATAATCTACGCCTTCTAGTTTAAGTTTAAACTCATTTTCTCGACTTCCTGCATGAACTAAATGGGTATGACAATCAATTAACCCTGGAGTTACTGTTTTGCCTTTTCCGCTAACTAATTTTGCATCCTTATATTTTAAATAATCATCCCCACTACCAATTTCAATAAACTTTCCATTTTCTATAACTATATATCCATCTTCAATTATTTCTACATTATCCATCTCTTGACCAAATCTTGGAAGCGATGAGGCTCTAACTGTTACTAGGCTGGAAATATTATGAATAATTAACATTTCTACTTACCTCCAAATTGATAATTTGCTTTAACTAATTCTTTTAACATTTCTTCATCTGCAAGTTCAGGAAGTAATATATTAGTTTTCGCTTCTTTTTTATTATAAGATGCGGCTGTAGAAATTGCATTTTCATTTCTAGCCCAAGCTCTTCTTGCAACTCCACCCATTACATCCCATGGAATTGCTGATTTTAAGATTTCATCCACTCTTTCTGAGCCATCTAGTACCATTCCAAAGCCACCATTAATTGCTTTACCAATTCCAACTCCACCACCATTATGTAAAGCAACATAGGTCATTCCACGAGTTGCATTACCAGCAAAAATATGTGTTGCCATATCTGCCATAATATTTGAACCATCTTTAATATTCGATGTTTCTCTAAATGGTGAGTCAGTTCCTCCTGTATCGTGATGGTCACGCCCCAACATAATAGGGCCACATTTACCTTCACGTACTAACTGATTAAACTTAAGTGCAATATTTAGTCTACCTATTGCATCTTGGTAAAGAATTCGCGCCTTTGTTCCAACAACCAAATTATTTTTCTTTGCATCTTTGATCCATTTATAATTATCTAAGTCTTGGAAACGTCTATTTTTATCAATTGTCTCCATTGCAACTTTATCAGTTAAATCTAAATCTTCTTCTTTACCACTTAAACATACCCATCTAAACGGACCATACCCATAATCAAAAAGAATTGGCCCCATTATATCTTCTACATATGATGGATAAATAAAACCATTTAGTGGATCTTTACCGTTTTTACATACTTCTTTCACACCAGCATCATAGACAGCTTTTAAGAAGGAATTACCATAGTCAAAGAAATAAGTTCCTTTACTTGTAAGTTTATTAATAACATTAATATGACGTTTTAAAGACTCATCAACTAACCGTTTAAACTTAGCTTTATTTGATTTTAAAAGTTCTGTTCTCTCACCAAAACTTATGCCAACTGGACAATACCCACCATCATAAGCATTATGACAAGATGTTTGATCACTTAATAAATCTATTTTTATATTGTTAACGTCCGCATACTCAAGTAAATCTACAATGTTTCCGTAATATGCAATTGAAGTTGCTTCTTTCTTTTCAAGATATTCTTGTGCTTTTTTAATTGCAGCTTCAGGTGTTTTTTCTATATATTTAATCCAACCTTGCTCATATCTAGTTTTAATTCTTGAATAATCTACTTCTGCAATCAACCCAACTCCACCTGCAATTTCTGCAGCTTTACCTTGGGCACCACTCATTCCACCTAAACCACTTGATACAAATAATCTTCCACTTAAGTTTTCATCATTTTTTAAACCTAACTTTAATCTTCCAGCATTTAAGATTGTAGAATAAGTTCCATGGACAATCCCTTGAGGGCCGATATACATCCAACCACCAGCAGTCATTTGTCCATAGTTTGCAACACCTAAGCTTTGCGCACGGTTATAATTTTCTTGATCATCAAATAAACCAATCATTAAGCCATTTGTAATTATAACTCTTGATGATGCCTCGCTTGATTTAAATAGCCCAAGTGGATGACCACTTGCAACTACAAGTGTTTGATCTTTTTCCATTATTTTTAAATAATATTTAATCAAATGATATTGCATCCAGTTTTGAGCTACTGCACCAGTCTCACCATAAGTAATTAATTCATAAGGATAAAGCGCCACTTCAAAATCTAAATTATTATCAATCATTACCATAATTGCTTTTGCATCTAACGTTTTTGCATCATACTCATCAATTGGTTTTCCGTAAATTTTTTCTTTTGGGTAAAAACGATAACCATAAATTTTACCACGAGTTTGTAGTTCTTCTAAAAACTCAGGCGCTAACACTGAATGCCACTTTTTTGGAATATATCTTAAGGCATTTTGTAAAGCTAAAACCGTCTCTTCTTCAGTTAACTTTAATTCTCTTTTTTGAGCCCTTCTAATATTTGGATCAAACTTTGGATATTCTGGAAGTGTTGGAAAAATTTTTTCAAGTGTTATGTTATTCATTATAGTTTACCTACTTTCTCTTCGACTTTTTCGATTAAACTACCATATCTTACTAAATCATGACACTTATCTATATAAGGATACATTATTTGATCTTCTTCAATAAACTCTAGATTTGTTCGTAAATAATTATAAGCTACACTTGTACCAACTCCGAGGGTACGTTTTTCGCGTAAGTCAATTGCTTGTAGACTAGCTAAGAATTCCATTGCAACTACACGATAAGCATTATTTAAAATATCTCTAGCACCACGAGCAGAAATGGTACCCATAGAAACATGGTCTTCTTGATTTCCACTTGATGGGATTGAATCAACACTTGCAGGGTGAGCAAGCACTTTATTTTCTGAAACAAGGCTTGCTGCTGAGTATTGAACAATCATAAACCCTGAATTAATTCCTGGATGTTTTACTAAAAAGGCAGGGAGGCCTTCGCTTAAAGCAGGATTTACTAACCTTTCCAAACGACGTTCGCTTATGTTTGCAATTTCAGCAATAGCAACTTTTAAAAAGTCAAAAGTTTGAGCCATTATTTCGCCATGGAAATTCCCACCACTAATTACTTCATCACTACTAAACACTAGCGGATTATCCGTTGCTGCATTCATTTCAATTTCAAGCTTTTCTAAAGCATATTTTATTAAATCTCTTGATGCACCATGAACTTGGCTTGCACAACGAAGTGAATAAGCATCTTGAGTTCGAAGTTCACCTTGTCTTGTAATATAAGTACTTCCTTCAATTAATTTTCTAACATTTTGAGCACTTTGAATTTGTCCCTTATGCCCTCTTGCTTCGTGAATTTTTTCACTAAAGGCATCACTAATTCCTCGCAGTGCTTCTAAGGATAAGCAAAGCGAAATATCTGCAAGTTTTAATAACCTAATTGCATCATAAATAGTTAGAGCACCAACAGCAGTCATTGCTTGCGTTCCATTAATTAAGGAAAGACCTTCTTTTGCTTCTAGATGAGTAAGTGGAGTTATATCAAGTAATTTTAGGCCACTTGAAGCCTCCATTAAAACTCCATCTACAACAACCTCACCTAAACCAAGTAAAGGAAGTGACATATGCGCTAAAGGCGCAAGGTCACCACTAGCACCTAGCGAACCTTGTTCTGGGACTGCAGGAATTAAATTTTTATTTATAAATTCAATTAATTTCTCAATAACTTCTAAACGAATACCTGAATAACCCCTAGCTAGTGCATTAACACGTAGTAACATCATCCCTCTTACAACTTCCTCATCAAAAAGTTTCCCAACACCACATGCATGGGAAATGAGTAAGTTTTCTTGCAGTTTATGAAGTTCACTATCTTTAATTACTACATCACTTAGTTTTCCAAAACCAGTATTTACTCCATAAACCTTTTCTTCTTTTAAAACAATTTTTTTAATGTTTTCGTTAGCTTTATTAATTCTAGCTTTAGCTTCTTCACTTAATTTTACTTCTTTTCTATTTCTAACAACCTCAATAAAATCATTAAGTGTTAGATTCTTACTACCTAGAATAATTGCCATAATTTTCTCCTTTTTCTTCACTTAATGATACTATAAATTACCATCTTTATCAAGAGAAAACCCAAATCTAAAAAAGCTAAGTTTTTTTATTAACTTAACTTTTTATTATAATATCTTTTCTAAAAACTCTTTTAATCTATCACTTTTAGGTTGATTAAAGATTTCTTCAGGTGTGCCTATTTCAACTATTTCACCTTTATCCATAAAAATTACTTTATCACTAACTTCATAAGCAAAGCGCATTTCATGAGTTACAATAACTGCACTCATTCCTTCACTAACAATTTCTTTAATTAAATCTAGAACTTCTTTTACCATTTCTGGATCAAGTGCACTTGTAGGTTCATCAAATAATAAATATTCTGGTTTAAGTGCGGTTGCTCTAATAATTGCAAGTCTTTGCTTTTCACCACCACTTAATTTTGTACTCTTACTATTTGCTTTAGAAAGTAACCCTATTTTTTCTAGTAATGCAAGAGCAATTTTTTCAGCTTCTTCAGCACTTAATTTCTTCACTTCTTTTAAAGCAAGGGTAATATTTTCTAAAACAGTTAAGTTATTAAAAATATTAAAGTTTTGAAACACCATTCCAACTTTTTCACGGTATAGATTTATTTCTTTTTCTAAATTATTTATCGCAATCGATCTTTCTTTCTTTGTTGAATTTTGATCTAAATAGAATAATACATCATTATTATATGTTATTTTCCCAGATGTAGGAATTTCTAAAAAATTTATACATCTAAGCAAAGTTGATTTACCACTTCCGCTTGGACCAATAATTGAGACTACTTCACCATCTTGAATTTCTAAATTAATATTTTTTAAGACTTCAAGTTTTTTAAATTCTTTATAGATATTTTCTAACTTAATCATTATTTAACTCCACCTCAAGTCTTTTTATTAATTTAGAGATAGTAAATGTTAAGAATAAATAAATACAACCAATTATTATATATGGTTCAAGGGAAAGATACGTTAAAGTGGTAATTGTATTTTTAACTGTCATTAAATCACCAATATAAAATACACTTGCAAGCGAAGTTTCTTTTATAACTGCAACAAACTCATTACCTAAAGCTGGTAAGATATTTTTAATTGCTTGAGGGAAAATAATCTTACGCATTGAAAAGCTTCTTGATAAACCTAAGCTTCTTGCAGCTTCCATTTGGCCAACATCAACAGCATCAATCCCACTTCTTACAATCTCTGCAACATAAGCAGCAGAGTTTAAAAGCAAGGCAAAACTAACTGCAATAAATTTTCCAAGTGTAGAATAAGTTAAGAGGTAAATTACCCATAATTGTAATAAGAGCGGGATACCTCTAAATACTTCTATATAAATACTAGCTATTTTACTTAAGATTTTATTATTAGAAATTTTTGCGAATGCTAGAAGGGAACCTAAAATTGTTCCAAAGAAAACCGCAATTAATGCTAAGACTATTGTAACACTGGTTCCTTCTAGAAAGATTGGAAAATATTTAATAATTAGTTTTATTATATTTTCAATAAACACGTTT
>DUVT01000081.1 GCA_012840905.1 Acholeplasmataceae bacterium | reverse complement strand
ATGGGCTTTAATTTTACATCAGAGTACAATGATACAATGATTGAACTCTCTTCTACAAACTTCTGGATAACGCATCCATATCGAGAATACCAATATACACCATAATTAGAAAAATATAACAATTAGATTAGATTATGCTTTAATTATTAAAAAATATGTAGTATAATAAGATAGTAATTAGCAACCGTTTACTTTAAGGAGGTATATGAATGAAGGAGTATAAAACGAGTGAAGTTAGGAACGTTGCCATCTTAGGACATTTAGGAAGCGGCAAAACTAGTTTTGGTGAAGCTGCTTTGTTTGTCGGAGGGGCAATAGACAAGAAAGGTGAAGTTGAAAAAAAGAATACAGTTGGCGATTATTCTGTTGAAGAACAAAATCGTCAAACAACTTTAAGTTCAGCTTTATTACCTGTTGAGTGGAAAGATCATAAAATTAACATTTTAGATACTCCGGGCTCTGAAGAATTTATTGGCGAACTTGCTAACGTATTAGCAGTCGTAGATGGAGCTATTTTGCTACTCGATGCAACAAAAGGGGTAGAAGTAGGTACTGAAAGAGTATGGGAAGAATTACAAAAAAGAAATATCCCAACAATTATTTTAATTAACAAAATGGATAAAGAAAACATCAAATATGAGAATGTTTTAGAATCTATTAAAACTAAACTAACTCCAAGAGCAGTAGAATTTTCGTTTCCAATTGGTGCACAAGATGACTTTAGAGGTTATGCGGGAGTTGTTGATAAATTAGCTCATATTTATGATGGAACAAGATGTAATGAAGAACCACTACCTGCAGATGTTTTAGATAAGGTTGAAGAAGTATACAATCAACTTTTAGAAAGCGTTGCAGAAACAAGTGAAGAACTTTTAGAAAAATACTTTAGTGGTGAAGAATTAACTCAAGAAGAAATCATGGGTGGCTTATCTCAAGCAATTCGTGAAGGCGATTTATACCCAATTATGGTAGCTGCAAGTACAAAAAACATTGGTGTTGAATCAATGTTAAATATGATGGTGAAATTTTTACCAAGTCCAGAAAATAAAGAATACAAAGGCGTAAAACCTAAGACAACAGAAGAATTAACTAGAACAGTTAATATGGATGGTCCTGTTGCAGCTTATATTTTTAAGACAACTATTGACCCTTTTGTTGGCTCAATCAACTTCTTTAAAGTAATTTCTGGTAGCGTAAAAGTTGGTCAAGATATTTATATACCTGAACTAGATAAGACTGTAAAAGTTCCTCAACTTTTTGCTTTGAGAGGAAAAACACAAATTCCATTAAATACAATTAATGCTGGTGATATTGGTGCAGTTGCAAAAGTGGATGAGTTACATAATAGTTTAACTTTCTGCGATAAGAAAGAACCAATTATTTTAACAAAAGTTGAACATCCAACACCAATTATATATGTTGCTATTCAACCAAAAAATAAACAAGATGAAGATAAGATTTCATCATCACTTGCAAGATTGCGCAATGAAGATGAAACATTAGAAATTAGACGTAATCCAGAAACTGCTCAACTATTAGTAGGTGGGCAAGGATTAACACATATTGGTTATGTGTTAGAAAAAATGAAAAATATGTTTAAAGTTGATGTAGATATTTTAGACCAAAAGATTGTTTACCGTGAAACTATTCGTAGTAAAGGCGAAGGTCATGGACGTCATAAGAAACAATCTGGTGGTGCTGGTCAATTTGGTGAAGTATTTATTCGCTTTGAACCATGTGCTGAAGACTTTATATTCCAAGAAGAAATTGTTGGGGGTGCTGTTCCGAAGAATTATTTCCCAGCAGTTGAAAAAGGTTTAATCGAAACTATGGAGAAAGGCCCTCTTGCAGGATTCCCTGTTATCGGTGTTAAAGCAACTTTATTTGATGGTTCATATCATCCAGTTGACTCAAACGAAATATCTTTCAAGCTTGCTGCGAACTTAGCGTTTAGAAATGCACTTGATAAACTTCGCCCAACAATATTAGAACCTATTTATGAAATTCAAGTAATTGTAAAAGATGAATTCGTTGGTGATATTATGGGTGATATTACTAAACGTCGCGGTCGAGTTTTAGGAATGGATCAAAAAGACGGTATTCAATTAATCGTAGCAGAAGTGCCAGAAGCTGAGATCGTTAAATACGCTGTGGACTTAAAAGCTATGACTCAAGCTAGTGGTCGCTTCTCAAGAAGATTCTTAAGATATGAAGAAGTTCCTGAACATTTAGTAAGTAAAATAATCGAAGAATATAAGAAATAAAACAAGGGGCTTAGAGCCCCTTTTTGGTAGGTATTATGAAGTTAAAATTTATTGCAATCAAAGATTCAATTATTAAAGATTATTTATTTGAATGTGGTGTTTCCAAAAGATTGGGAAGAAAAATTAAATTATACGGAATGATTTTCGTTAATGGAATTGAAAAAAGAAATTGGGAAACCCTAAAAAAAGGTGATGAATTAGTAATTATTTTACCTCAAAAAGTAAACGAAAACATTATTTTAAATGAAAATAAAATTAAAATTTTATATGAGGATGAGTATATTTTAATTGTTGATAAGGAAGAAAATTTAGCAATTCAACCATCAAGAAAACATTTAGAAGATAACTTGATCGCAAGGGTTCTAAACTATTTTAAGATGAAAAATACTTCTTCAAATTGTCATGTAGTAACAAGACTTGACTATGCAACAAGCGGAATAGTAATTATTGCAAAGAATGCTTACGTAAAAAGTTTACTCGCAAAAACAGATATTTTAAAGAAATATTTTGCGAAAGTGAGTAAAAAACTAAATCAAGAAGT
>DUVT01000080.1 GCA_012840905.1 Acholeplasmataceae bacterium | reverse complement strand
TTATATAGAATTAATATAAACTCTAATCATATAAAAAAAGTTCGATACTATTATAAGTGTATGTGAATTATTAGTTAATTATGTTATAATAAAAATAGGAATTGGATGTTAATAATGAAACAATATTTAGACTTTCTAAGACGTATTAAAACTAAAGGAATTAAAGGAGTTGTTGCTGTATGATTTCAATTTTAGTTGCCATAGCGAAAAATGGAGTCATCGGAAAAGACAATGATCTTCCTTGGCATTATCCTAGTGATTTAAAATATTTTAAATTAGTAACTACAGGTCACACAGTTGTAATGGGAAGAAATACATTTGAATCGATTATTAATAGAAATGGTAGACCACTTCCTAATCGTAAGAATGTTGTTGTAACTAGAAATAAAAACTTCATGTATGATGGTGTTGAAGTAGTTAATGAGTTTATCAAGTATTTAGAGCAGGATCACAAAGAAGAAATCTTTATAATTGGTGGAAGTGAAATATTTAAATATTCTATTCCTTACGCAGATAGGCTTTATATAACTCATATTAATAAAGAATATCCTGGAGATGTTTTTATGCCTGAAATTGATATGTCTTTATATGAGTTAATAAGTAAGCGCGATGAAGGTGAATTATCCTACTGTGTATATGAAAGGAAATCTAAATGATTCTCTTAACGATTTATTTAATTTTATCATTAATAACAACAGGGCTATATGTTTACTTTGTTGAATACTTAAATGGGAATATACTTTATTATACTGCAGTAATAGTCTTTATTGTTAGTATGATTGCTTACTTCCTTTTAACAATGCTATTTTTAATGGTATGCTTACTCTTTAGACCAATTGAGAAGAGTATTAATTCCCCAACAAAGTTTTACCATTTCTTTACTACACAAGTTGCAGTAATCTTAACATTGTTTTTTGGAATTAAGATTAAAAAAGAAAATATGGATAGTTTACCGAAAAATGAAAAGTTCTTACTTATTTCAAACCATCAATCACTTTATGATCCGATTGCAATTATTGGACTTTTAAGAAAATATAGAATTTCCTACATTATGAAAGATGGTATAATGAAATTACCTTTTGTAGGTAGATGGCTTTATGCGGCTGGGTATTTACCAATTGATCGCAATAATGATCGTAATGCCTTAAAGACAATTATCACTGCAAGTAAAAGGCTTGAAAAAGGAGATCCTATTGGGGTATACCCAGAAGGAACAAGAAGTAAAACTACAGAAATTAATAGATTTAGAAATGGAATCTTTAAGATTGCTCAAAAAGCAAAAGCACCGATTGTAGTTTGTTTGATTGATAACTTTTATACTGTAAAAAAGAGATTTCCATTTAGATGGACAAAAGTTTTATTTAGAGTTTGTGAAGTAATTCCATATGAGAAAATAAAAGATTTAACCACTAATGAAATCGGTGATATGTGTCGTAATATTTTATTAGAAAATCAAGCTGAAGTTAGAAAAAATAATAAATGGATAGAAAAAAAGCCAGTTCAAAATTGAACCGGCTTTTTAGTTTGCTACCACATTATATTTAATAATTTTAACTTTTCCATCCTTAACTTCAAAGTAATTCATTGAAGAGTTTTTAAGTGGACTTCTAAAGTTATAGTTTTCATCAAGTTGAGTTATAATTGACTTGATAAATTGTGCATGAGAAAATGCAATTACTTTTTTGTTTTTAAACTTTTTTTCTAAGTTTAATAAAGCATTTAAGCTTCTTTCTTGTAATTCTTTTTTAGTTTCTAGTCCTTTTGTAATTTCTAAATCTAGAAGGTCATAACTAGCTTCATTTAAAACTTCGCCTTCGAGTTCGCCAAAAGCGCGTTCGATTAAGTTCTCATCTATAATTATTTCATCTTCAAAACCTAAACTATCTTTAATAATTTCTGCGGTTTGTGTTGCTCTTTTTAGCGGACTACTTACAAACACATCCCAATTAGGATCATGTTTTTTTAAGTATTCACCTACTTGTTTAGCCTGGGTTTTTCCCGTTTCATTTAATTCATTATCTGTACGTCCTTGTAGAAGGTGGCGAATATTCCAATTAGTTTGACCATGTCTAACTAAACATATAATCATTATTAATTCACTCTTTCTATTTTAATCTTGAATAAATTATAGCATAAACTACTGAATTATGCTATAATAGTATATACTTAAAGAGGTGATAACGTTTGCGTGTAGTAGATTTAATTATAAAGAAGAAATTAGGTCAGGAATTAACAAAAGAAGAAATTCATTTCTTAATTGATGGATATGTAAAAGATGAAATTCCTGATTATCAAATTAGTGCCTTATTAATGGCTATAGCAATTAATGGATTAACTGAACAAGAACAGTTCTTTTTAACTTTTGAAATGCTTAACAGTGGAGATCAAATAGATTTATCTTCTGTTGAGGGAATTAAAGCAGATAAACATTCAACTGGTGGTGTTGGTGATAAAACAACATTAGTTGTTGCACCATTAGTAGCTAGTTGTGGAGTGAAGATGGCAAAGATGAGTGGAAGAGGCTTAGGCCATACCGGAGGAACACTCGATAAATTAGAAGCCATTCCAAACTTTAGAATTGCTTTAACCGATAAAGAATTTTTAAATCAAGTTAGAGATATTTCAATAGCAGTTGTTGGTCAAACTGGTGAGATTGCTCCAGCAGATAAAAAACTTTATGCCTTACGTGATGTAACTGGAACAGTTGAATCTATCGGTTTAATTGCATCATCAATAATGTCTAAAAAGTTAGCAAGTGGTGCTAGCCATATTTTACTTGATGTAAAAGTTGGTGATGGTGCATTTATGAAAGATTTAAACGAAGCTAGAAAATTAGCAGATGCTATGGTTAAAATCGGAAATTTTGCTGGCAAGAAAGTTGTTGCAATGTTAACAGATATGGACCAACCATTAGGTATTGCAGTTGGTAACTCAATTGAAGTTATCGAAGCAATTGAAACCTTAAAAGGAAATGGACCAGAAGATTTTAATACATTATGTATTGAACTTGCAAGCGAACTTTTATTAATGACTGAAGTTTCTAATACAAAAGAAGAAGCTGTTAAGTTAGTGAAAGAAAAAATAAATAATGGTGAAGCATTAGATAAATTACGCCAAATGATTAGATATCAATCAGGTGATGAACGAGTAATTGATGATTATAGTCTATTCCCAAGTGCTAAATCTATTATTACTATTCAAAGTGATGTAGAAGGATATGTAGAAAAGATTAATACATTAGAGATTGGTAGAGCTGCAATGTTACTTGGTGCAGGTAGAAGTAATAAAGATGATGAAATTGATTTGGCTGTTGGCGTTAAAGTATTTAAGAAAGTAGGCGATAAAGTAAATCTAGGTGATGTTATTGCTGAAATCCATGCTAATGAAAAAAATATTGATGTAGCGATTGAGACAATTAAAGCTGCATACAAAATAAGTAGTCAAGAGGTTAGAAAGAATCAGATTATACTAGATATTGTTAGTTAAAGAGGTGAAGTAATATGTTTAAAGAACTGAAATGGTTCTTTAGAAAACATTGGGTTAAGTATTTATTAGTCTTAGTTTTTACAATCATAAATACATTAGCCCTAACAATAACACCTAGAATTATCGGTGAGGTTATAAATGAAATAGCCAACACTAGTTTAACTAAAGATTATGCAATTAGAACATTTATCTTTATGATTGGAATTGCTTTTGTAATATATTTATCAGCAGTTCTAAAACAACTTATATTAGGTGATCTAGGACATAAACTTTTTTATGAACTAAAAGATAGATTTATTCGTAGTATCTTTAAACAAGACGGCGATTTCTTTGAGGAATATCATTCAGGTGATTTAATTTCAAGAGCAACTGGAGATACAAATAGAATTTCAAGAGTTGCAACCCATTTATTATTTAATACAATTGATACAATAGTAACTTTAATTATTGCATTTATTGCAATGTTTGGTTTACATACAAAGTTAACTCTTTATTCAATTATTCCCCTACCTTTAATTTTAGTTATAGTTATGTGGTTAAGGCCTAAGATTATGCGAAATTGGCGCGCTGTAAGACAAGAAGTCAGCCATTTAAATGACTTAGTTATGGAAAG
>DUVT01000079.1 GCA_012840905.1 Acholeplasmataceae bacterium | reverse complement strand
AATCACTACCTTTATTAATAGCAGTTTCAACTCCTATTGAATAAACATATGCATCATAACTATCGCCATGGAATGCAATTTCATTATCTGGTAGATGTTGAATCACTTCTGTTTCATCTACAGTATAATGCCATGAGCGGTAACGCTCTGAATTTGGAATGTAGTTTGCATGCATAACTGCAGTTGCACCTGCTTCATAGTTACCTGTATCATGATATGTAATATATTTAATTTCAGGTTTTAATACACCAGGACGTCTAGATCTAAGTTCTACTGCTTCAACAATTTCCGGTGTTGCAACTTGACCAACATATGGATTTGTCTCTGTTGGGTTTAATAAATTTGTATCGATAGCTAAAATTCTTTGAGAAAGGTTTAAATCTCCAAACCAATAATAGTTTACGCTACCAATAATTTCATCATCAATATCAGGAATTAAATTACTTTTTGCATGAGTATGAATCGGATTTTCGATATGGAATTTCTTTAATAATTCAATTGGATCCACTTCGATTACTAATGTGTATTTTCCTGATACTTCAGGATTTTCAACTGAAGTAGCAATAATTTCAACTTCACCACTTCTATGGGTTTTTACAAGTCCGTTTTCATCAACTGTTGCAATTTCTTCATCACTACTTGTCCATGTAACATCACTTACCGCACCAGTAGGTTGAATGATTGCTTGTAGTTTAACTTCATCTAGTAAGTATACTTTTCCAGTAGAAACTTTGTTAATATCTATACTTTCTACTTCTGGTCTTGTAACCTTAATCTCTTTCATTTTTACTTCTCCAGATATTGAAGATACAATTATAATATTTACAGTACCTTCACTTACTCCTTTTACATTTCCATTTCCATCAACTGTGGCAATTTTGCTATCTTCTGAACTCCATAGTACATCGCTTCCACCTTTTTCATCTGAAGCTTCGAATTTTACAGTTTTACCAATTTCAACTTCATTTGGTCCAGTTAGAGTTAATTCTAATGGTTTAACTGTAACTTTAACATCTGCTGTAACATCAAAGCCTTCGATGCTTACACGGATATTTGTAGTACCTATGTTTACCCCTTTAATATTTCCATTTGCATCTACTGTAGCAATACTTGTATCACTACTTGCAAACTTAATTACAACTTCTTCAGAAAATTCTACTGTTGCAGTTAATTTCTTTTCTTCATTTAAAGCAACATTAATTTCTGATACTACATTTAGTTTTGGTTGTTCTTTTTCACCACATGCTACTAGAAAACCAACAGCCAAAACGAATAGCATTACTAAAAATGCATTTTGAATAATTTTTTTCATATTCTCCTCCATCGCATGTACTAACCACAATTATTATACTATAAATAAAAGTTAGGGTCAATTTGTTTTTATGGGTTATTTCTTCTCATCATCTCTAATTAATGAAAGATCCACATGACAATATCCTGTTGGATTTACATCTAGATAATCTTGGTGATAGTCTTCAGCTAAGAAGAAACCTTTTTCTTCTTCCACTTCTACAACCACTCTACCATTATACTTTTTATTCATCTTATTCATAAAATCATTAATAACTTCTCTATCTTCTTTATCTTTATAATAAACCCCTGTGCGATATTGAATTCCTACATCTACGCCTTGTTTATTTAAACTAGTAGGATCAATAAATCTAAACATATGTTCTAAGATTTTTTCTAGCGAAATTAATTTCTCATCATAATAAATTTCCACAGCTTCTGCATGTGTTGCTTTTCCACTAAGTAAGTCTTCATAACTTGGGTTTTCAATATTACCATTTACATACCCAGCATTAGTATCAAGCACACCTTTTAACCTTTTATAGTATGCTTCTACTCCCCAAAAACAACCCCCAGCTATTACAATTCTCTTCATATATTTATTCTCCTATTTCTTCAATATTAATAATTAAATTGATTTTTAACCGTTTAGTCTCAAATTCTTGATTAAGGATTATTTCCCGATTTACAATATCGATTTTTTTAATAGTACCCTTAAATTTATCTAAATAACCTCGGTTATAATATTCTACTTCAATTTCGCTTTTATTAGTAAAAGCAGATGCTAACTTTTCATTGAGTGCTTCAAGTTGATCAGGAAAAAGAATAGGTTTTTCAACTTTCATTTTTTCCTTTTCAACTTTTTTAATTGCACTACTATATCCTTCTAAGGCATCAAATGGTTGCCATTTACCTTTACGCTCTTTATTCTGCATTATGGCCTCCTATTAGTTTATGTCTTTTTACAAACGTTCCTTTCTCAGTCCCGCTTGCTGCTATATAGACTGCACCTTTTCCATACTTTTCTTTAATTTCACCAAGTGCTTCATATAAGTTGTGTTCTTTTTTTAACTTTTCTTGGTCAGTAAATAAATCTGTTTGAATAAACTCTTCGTTGCTTAATTTACCAACTCTAACATCAATTCTTCTTATTGGCAAATCTTCTACATGTTCATAATATAATTTTGTAAACTCTTCAACTAAAATTTTACGACTATTAGTTTTCGTCGGTAATGTTCTTTGTCTTGAAAAGCCACCACCAACATCTTTGGAATAACCTATCCCTAAGGCAATTAAACTACAATTTAACTTTTTCGCTACCAACTCACAAGCTATTTGATCAACAGTCTCTAACAAAACAACATATAAATCTTGATAACTATAATCTTCATATAATACTTGACCATAGCCAAAACTTTTACTTGTAGGTAGATATGTGCGCGCTTCTTGAACTGTTGTGTTATCAATTCCGTAGGCATGTTCAAGAAGTTCACGGCCAACTATTCCAAATTCTTTTTCTAATTTTTTAAGCGGGCACTTAGTAAGGTCTCCAAGGTTTTTAACACCAAGTTTTAAAAGACGTTTTGCAATTCCTCTACCAATTCCCCAAATATCAGTTATCGGTTCATGAGACCAAATCTTTTCTTTCAGTATTTCCTGATCCAAATAAGCTATTCCATCTTTTTCATGTTTTGCGAGAATATCAAGTGCAACCTTTGCAAGAAACATATTTTCCCCAATCCCACAAACCGCAGGTAAACCAGTAGATTTATAAATGTCATCTAAAATTATTTTACTCATTTCATATGCAGACTTTTTATAATACTTTAAATATGGTCCTAAATCTAAAAACACTTCATCAATACTATAAACATGAATATCTTCACTACAAACATATTTTAAATAAACATCATAAATCTTTGATGCATATTCAATATACTTTTTCATTCTTGGTCTTGCATATATAATATCTAATTTTTCTGGGAGTTGATAGATTCTACATCTACTCTTTACTCCATATTTTTTTATATGAGGGCTAGCAGCTAAGACAATTGACCCAGGTCCCCTATCTTTATCAGCAACAACCAAATTTACTTTAAACGGATCAAGCCCGCGAAGGACACATTCAACAGATGCATAAAAAGATTTTAAATCAATACAAATTACCATGAGCCCTCCTTTTTTTTCTTATTGTAACATACGCTTATGCTCTTTGTCTATTAAATATTCCTTGAAAGATTTTCAAGAAATTTATGAAAATATATACCTGTATTTTGTGTTAATATTTACGTTTATACAAATAATAAATTATCGTTTTCAAGGTATTAAATTAAGATTTTTGGTAAAATAAATTAATGGAGGAATCATATGGAACATATTAATATTAATGAACCAATTAAAAACCTAATAGAAAAACATCCTATTATTAAAGATATAATGTTAGATTTAGGTTTTAAACATATAGTAGACCCGATGATGCTTAATACAGTTGGTAGATTTATGACCATTAAGCTAGGTGCTAAGAAACATAAATTAGAACTAGAAGCAGTAAAAGAAAAATTTCTAGAAAAAGGTTTTATATTGGAGGATACAAATGAGTGAATTTATTGATAATAGCAAATATAGACAACAAAAATTAAAAGAATTAATTAAACAACTTCATGAAGGAAAATCTATAGATGAGGTTAAAGAAGAATTCAAAAAAGAATTCAAAGATGTATCTACATCAGAAATCTCACAAATAGAACAAGCCCTTGTGAAGGAAGGCTTACCTGTTGAAGAAATCCAAAAATTATGTGATGTTCATGCATCAGTTTTCAAAGGCTCAATATCCGATATT
>DUVT01000078.1 GCA_012840905.1 Acholeplasmataceae bacterium | reverse complement strand
GGGTTCAAATCCTGCTTCCTCCGCCAGTTTATAAAAATATATTGACTACTGAATTATAAGAATATTTACATCGCGGGGTAGAGCAGCTGGTAGCTCGTCGGGCTCATAACCCGGAGGTCGAAGGTTCGAATCCTTCCTCCGCAACCAATGGTCCCATAGTGTAGTGGTTAACATGCCAGTCTGTCACACTGGAGATCGCGGGTTCAAGTCCCGTTGGGACCGCCATAATTGGCTTGGTAGCTCAGTCGGTAGAGCAAAGGACTGAAAATCCTTGTGTCGGCGGTTCGATTCCGTCCCAAGCCACCATTCGCTGATATCAAACACACTTCAGTGTGTTTTTTATTGTGTTTATAAAAATTAACGAAGTTATATTACTTGTTAACTGACAACCAAAAGTACTAAAGCGAAACATTTCATTCTTTCTTAAAAAAGTTAGTTAATTTTTAAACTAACTTTTTTAAAAAAATAGGCACTTCAAGCTTTTTTCTTGAGTGCCTTTTTTTATTATTTATTTACTTTCTTAAAGTTTTTAATGCGCCAGACCATGCTAGAACTTGATCTAACATACCGTTAACGTTTGTTAAATGTAATTCTCTTGGTGTAAATTTAGAACCATTTTCAAAGTCTAAGAATAGGCTTAATGTAGGATGTACTCGAACATCTGCAACTAAACATTCTGCTAAAATTCCTCTTAAATGTTCTGCTGCTCTTGCGCCACCTGTAGAACCATAGCTTACGATTCCAGCAGCTTTATTATGCCATTCATCACGTAAATAGTCGATAGCATTTTTTAATGCAGCTGAGATACTGTGATTGTATTCACTTACGATAAATACAAATCCATCTAGAGAATTAATTTTTTCTTGCCACTTTCCAAAGTTCTCTGCATTAGCTTCGCCTAATAATGGTAATTTGTAGTCCTTAATGTCTACGATTTCATAATCTGCATCACCACGTTGATTTGCAATACTTAATACCCATTCACCTACTTGTGGGCTTACACGTCCTTCACGTGTACTTCCTAAAATAATTCCAATTTTTAATTTTTCACTCATGTTTATAACTCCTTTCATTTAGTATAATATTATTTCCAACATTTGAGTGTTTATTCATATGTATAAATATATTATATCTTAAATTCTTAATTTTAGCCTAAAATATGCAACTTTTACTAAAAGATATAAAACCCTTTCATTTTTAGTCAAAGTGTGTTAAAATATATAAGTAAAAAATAGGAGTAATATATGAGGAAGTATAGTCGCTTTGGTTTATATTTACTAGATATGGATGGCACTATATATTTTGAAAATAGTCTAATTCCTGGGGCTTATGAGTTTATAAATAAGCTAAAGGAAGAAAATATTCCGTATGTATTTATAAGTAATAATTCATCTGTAAGTAAATCTACTTACTTAGAAAAACTTGCAAATTTAGGTATTCCATGTAGTGAGGATAATTTGTTTTCCTCAGCGATGGCTATGGGATTATACTTAAAAGAAAATTATTTAGATAAAAAAGTGTTTGTTGTAGGAACGAAATTATTTAAAGATGAATTATTAAATTATGGGATAAATTTAGTAGACGATGAGAGTGCCGATATTTTAGTTGTTGGCTATGATCGCGAGCTAACTTATGAGAAATTAGAGGTTGCATGCCGCTTATTAGATGGTGATGTTATTTTTTTGGCTACTAATCCTGATTTGGTATATCCGTTAAAAAATAAGCGGTATTTGCCTGATTGCGGAAGCATATGTAATATGTTAACAGTTGCAACTGGAAAATCACCAAAGTATATAGGTAAGCCCAATCCCTTTATGATTGATTATCTAAAGAAAAAATTTGGTGTTAGAAATGAAGATGTTGTAGTTGTCGGGGATAGATTATATACAGATATTCAGTTAGCAATTAATGCAAATGTAAATAGCATTTTAGTCCTAACTGGTGAAGCAACAAAAGAAATGCTTGAAGAATCTAAAGTAAAACCAAATTATGTAGTAGATTCTATTAAGGATTTAATATAGGAAAAATTTATAAAGGAGAAGAATTATGAATAAGATAGGGTTATTAAAGTATTTATTATTAATACTTGCTGTTTTTGTTTTGATTGGTTGCCAAGATCCAGAAAATCCAATTGAGGAGACAACTCCAAGTCTTTATTTAACAACCGATACCATAGTGCTTTATGCTGGTGATGAACGCAAATTAGAGTACTTTGTGGAAGACATTGAGGAGTATGAAATTAGTATAGAAGTTGAAGATGAAGAGATTGCAAAAGTTGAAGGTGAAACAGTTTATGGAGTAACTGGTGGCGAGACAAAAATTAAAATTAAAATTGTAGGTTATGATGAAACAGAACAAGAAGTAACTGTAAGGGTATTAGGTGGTGGACCAGTTTCAACTCAAATTATGGAATGGGTAAAAGCTGAAATTGGTTATGAACAATTAGAGTCATTAATCTTACCTAAAAATCATCCTACATATCAAAGTGCAAAAATTACATATGTATCAGCTGATCCTGAAATAATTTCAGATACTGGAATTATTTATCCAAAAGAATTAGATACAGAAACTTATTTTACAATCAAAGTAGAATATGATAATGATATTTTAATTAGCAAACATAATGTATTAGTAGTTGGTATGCTTGCAAAAAATATTCTAAATGATTTTAAAAATACTGTAGGATCATTTATATATAGAAATGTTGATTTTTCTAATTTAAAAACGAAATATTCTTATGCAAATATAACTATTGAATCTTCAAATGAAGATGTATTTACTAATACTGGCTTATACACAAAACCAGATAATGATGAAAATATAACTTTAAGTTTGAATGTTGAAATACCAGAACATAATTATGAGCGCACATTTAATGTGGATGTAACTGTTCGTGGGTTAGATATTCTAGAGAAGGCAATTATAGTAAAAGATAATGTAATAAAACACTTAAATCTTGATGCTTCAGATTACCGTGTAGGTGGCGACTTAGATCTTCCAGAAACTGATGAAAGATTTGGTGGAAAACTAACATGGGTAACTAATAAACCTGAGATTATTAGTTATGATGGAAAAGTTCAGCTACAATTATTAAATACTTATGTTGAGTTATTTGCAACTTACACTCAAGGTGGGGTTAATACTTCTTTTACAATATTAGTTGAAACTCTAGGAAAAGAGTACAGTGATAAATGGAGTGCAATCGAAGAGTTCTTAACTCAGTTTATTTTCAAAGATGAGATTGAAGTATTTAGTTATCGAGTTACTGGGATTGGACCTGAATATATTGCCCAAAATGATGGATATGTACAATTCTATACTAATGAAGGTTTAGAAGTTCATCAAGATATTTTAGACCCAGAGCATAAATTTAGACCGAAGTCTCCAATTAATGTTCAGTACATTACAATTCACGATACTGCAGGAAATGTAGAAGGTGCTGGTGTTGAAAGCCATAGTAGATTTATTCACAGTGAAGATAGAGCTGCATCATCATGGCATTATACAATTGATGATACATTACTTTACCAACACATTCCATTAAATGAAGTTGCATGGCATGCAGGTGATTCTACAGGTAATAGAACATCTATTGGAATTGAGACTTGTACAAACCCAGATTCAGATTATGATGTTGTATTACTTAGAACAGCAAAACTTGTAGCTATGTTGTTAGATGAATTTGATTTAACTTTATATCATGTTCGTCAACATAGACATTGGTCAGGTAAAAACTGTCCACAAGTTATTCTTGCAAATAACCGTTGGCAAGAAGTAATTGATCTAATTGCTGTTGAATTATTTGGTCAACAAAACTTAAGCGATGTAACTTTCGAATGGGAAAGTTTAAATAAAGATATTATGAATGATCAAGGTATCGTAATAAATCATCCTGGTAATGAAACAGAAGTTAGTTATAAAGTAACTGTTACTTATAATGGTGAATCAAGAGTGTTCACACATACTTCTTTATTACAAGCTAAAAAATAAATATAAAAACAAAAAACCGAGTAACTACCTATTTAATAAAGTTACTCGGTTTTTAATAATTATCTGTAATTTTACTCGTATCGCACTGCATTTTAATACCTCTACTTTCTATTTGCGAAGACATAATTGTCATAGATCCTATCTTCTCTTGCTTCACTTCTAGCGTATTCGTAGGATACTGCACCTTTCTTTAAGCTATTTGCAATACTTCTTAAAGAAAGTCCTGCAACGATAATAGCTGAAATAACATAAATTAATGTCATTATTTATTCACTTCCCTTCTTTACATATACATTATATCACTAATTAAAATGAAAAGTGTTTGAAAACGCATTGCAATTTTCATGAAAATGTTTTCTCTATTTTCATAACTTAATTTTTATATTTTCTTATTAATTAATATAAATTGACACATATAGTTTATTGTGATAATATTGGAAATAATTAAGAAATTTGTAGAGGAACATATGAAAGATTTACTAAATATCTTAGGTAGAGCTTATAAAAAGAAGTATTTACCATTTGCAATATTTGCGATAATCTTTATGTTAAGCGATGTTATTATTGGCCTATCCATTCCGAGAATGACAGAGGGTATTTTTACACGCATTAATAAAGATGTATTAGTTAATGCTG
>DUVT01000077.1 GCA_012840905.1 Acholeplasmataceae bacterium | reverse complement strand
AATTAAGTAGTTTTTGTTCATACTTCTTTAAATTCAGGAAATAAGATTTTTCCCTAATTAATCTTGTTTCCTTCCCACAATCCGGACATGTGTTGTTTTCGCCAAGTTGAGTTTTAGTGAAATATGCTTCACAAGAAATACAATAATTTCCTTCATATTCACCTAAATAAATATCACCTGAAGCAAGCATTTTTTCAAATATTTCTTGTACAAACTTAACATGCTTTTCATCAGTTGTTCTAAAGAACACATCATAGGATATTTTTAACTCATCCCATAATTCTTTAGTTTCTTTTGCGATTAAATCAACATGTGCTTGTGGAGTACGATTTAACTCCTTAGCTGCTTCTTCAATCTTTTGGCCATGTTCATCCATTCCTGTTAAGAAATAAACATCATTTCCTAACGATTTATGGAATCTTTTAAATACATCACATGCGATTGTAGTATATGAATTTCCGATATGAACATTTCCACTTGAATAATAAATTGGAGTTGTTACATAAACTTTTTTCATTACCATTACCTCTAGTCTATATTATATCACTCATTTTTAAAAATTAATAATTGAAAACTATTTCATAAACTTACATTTTAAATTATTGAACTAGTTTAAACACCTCGTATTTTTCAATAGTTTGGATACTATCATCAACAGCAAGCGCATCTTCAATAGGAATAGGTACTACTTCACCTTTTCTCACACACATACAATGATGTGTGCTTCCATTTAATAAGGCATGTACTGCCTTAACTCCCATTTCAGAAGCAAGCACCCTATCTCTTGCACTAGGAGCCCCACCTCTTTGTACATGACCTAAAACAGTCGCTCTTGCATCAAAAGGTGTATTCTCACTTACTTGTTTTGCTAACTCGTCAATGGGTACCATATTCTCTGCTAAAATAATAATTGCATGACGTTTTACTTTAGCTGCTTTTCTTATTGTTTTTAATACTTCATTTAAGTTATAACCAGTCTCTTTACAAATACATACCTCAGCACCAGTAGCAATTGAAGACCAAACTGCGATGTCACCACAGTTTCTTCCCATAACTTCAATAATACTACATCTACGGTGACTGTTTGATGTATCTCTTAATTTATCGACTGCATCGATAACAGTATTTAAGGCAGTATCAAAACCAATAGTAAATTCAGTTCCACCAATATCGTTATCGATTGTACAAGGAATACATACAACTGGTAATCCCATTTCTGATAAAGCAAGGGCACCACGATATGTTCCATCGCCACCAATTGCAACTAGTGCATCTATTCCATATTTTTTTAAATTGGCTAAGGCAACTTTTCTTACTTCAATATCTGTAAATTGCTTTAATCTAGCTGTTCCTAAAAAAGTACCACCATGACCCATCTTTTCAGAAACACTTCTTGGATGTAGTTTTTCAATATTATCTTCATACATACCAAGATAGCCATCATGGATACCATATACTTCTAAGCCCATTTGTAGAGCTGCTCTAGTAACAGCACGAATTGCAGCATTCATTCCTGGTGCGTCGCCACCAGATGTTAAAACAGCAATTTTTTTAATCATAATCTCCCTCAATCTAATAATTTTATTGTATTAAGTACTAATTGCATCTTATCATTCCTTATGTCTACATCCCCCATAGCAATATAATATTTGTTTTCCGCTAAAATTCCTTTTACATTTTTATATGTATTTGGAAAACAAACTACATCAATTTCAGCACTTTCATCATAGACAGTTAAAAATGCCATCTCGTCATTATTTTTTGTATAAATTTGTCTTATATACTTAATCGCAAAAATAACTGTCCTATTTTTACCAACCGTTAAATCATTAATATCAATAGTTTTATATTTTTGCTTTAAATCTTGATACTTTAAGAACGCACTATATTTAAAGTTAAACCCTAAAGCTTCACGCTCATACATTGAAATCTCTTCAAAAGTATACTCTTCTGTTACCACTTCTTTTTCAATTAAACTATCACCAAGTATTTCATTATACATAGCGATACTTAATGCATTTTCATATTCTAATACCATTTGTTTTCTAGGCATATTAAATTCATCCAATGCACCAGCATGAATTAAATTTTCTACTACTCTTTTATTTAAAATATCCTTAGTTCTAGTGATGAAATCTTGATAACTTTTATATAGTCCGTTACGATCTCGCTCTTCAAGTAAATTATTTAAAGTAAGTGTACCTAAATTATTTACCCCTAACAATGAATAATAAATCTCATTATTGTGAACAACAAATTCATCACGACTATAATTAATACTTGGAAGGTCAACAACAACCTTCTTCTTTTTACAGTCTGCTAAGTAATTTCTAATTGATGATGTACTACCAACACTATTACTCATTAGTGTTGCCATAAAGTAGCGATAATAATGACGTTTCAAATATGCCATCCAGTATGCTATTAGTGAATAAGCAACAGAGTGTGATTTATTGAAACCATAGTTTGCAAATTTTACAATATAATCATAAACTTGGTTAGCTAGTGCTTCACTATGACCAAGTCTACTTGCTTTTTCTACAAATCTCTTTCGCTCATTTAATAATACTTCAGCATCTTTTTTAGAAACTGCTCTTCTTAGGATGTCTGCCATACCTAGAGTATAGCCTGCAAACTTTTGTACAAGCAACATAATTTGTTCTTGAAAGACAATCGTTCCATAAGTAGGTTCTAAGATGTCTTTTAGAGATTCATCAATATAGTCAACTTTCTCTTGGCCAAATTTTCTTCTAACGAAACTTGGAATCATCTCCATTGGTCCAGGACGATAAAGTGCGTTAGCATTAACTATATCCATAAATTCAGATGTTCTAAGTTGCACTAACACTT
>DUVT01000076.1 GCA_012840905.1 Acholeplasmataceae bacterium | reverse complement strand
TGATTACTACGGATTACCATTCAATAAATCTACAGAAGTTATGGTATATAACAAAACAGCATTCGAAGCATTATTCGGCGAAAATTATGAAGAAAAAATTCCTACTACATGGGATGAATTAAGAACAGTAAGTGAAGAAATTATTAATAAAGTAGAAGCTGGTGATTTAGATGAAGTGTTTGTAGAATCATATGATCCAGATACTGAAGAAACAACATATCTAAAAGTTTCAGATTATCTAAATCCAAGTAACCTTAAGTTCTATCCGTTCGGATATGACTCATCAGCTAACGCATTCATCACTTTAACAAGACAATTTGGTGGTGAATATACTAAGAGACAAGATGTATTCACTGGTACAATCCACTTTGATAATGCTAAATCTAAAGCTGCTATGAAATATGTTCAAGATATGAGAAAAGATGGTATCTTTGCTACAGCTGCAGTATTAGGTGGACAATATAATTCAGATGCAATCAAATTAATCCAAGTATTAATGTCAGTTGGTTCATCTGCAGGTGTTGGATACAACGCAAGCGATAAATATCCATATGAATTAGGATTTGCACCAATTCCATATTATAGTGAAGATGCAAAATACGTAATTCAACAAGGTACTAACATTGGTATGCTTAACTGGAATACTGATGAAGAAAAATTAGCTGCATGGCTATTTATTAAATTCTTAATGGAACCAGAAAATACAGCTCAATTTGCTATGGATACTGGTGGATACTTACCAGTTCGTAAGAGTGCTTATGAAACTGATGATTACAAGGAATACTTAGAAAATCCTACAATTGATAAGAAAGAATTCTCTGCAGCAGCTAACGTTGCACTTAATGAATATATCAATAAAGGATTCTCATTCTTCGTAGACCCTGCATTCATTGGTTCATCTAAAGTACGTAACGAAGTTGAAAGAGTATTTGACTCAATTATCGTTAACTTAGCTGACATTGACGCAAGATATAAAGAAGCATATAACGCTCTAGCTCCTTATGTTCCAAAAGATAACTAGAGCAAATCGATAAAAAGGGAAATATGAGATGACAAATGTAAGAAAGTTTAAGTATTTAGGTTTTATTCTTCTGCTAGTTTTAAGTTTCGTTTTAATTGGATGTAAAGATCCTGATGATGACGAAAAGAAGTATACAGTTGATGATCTAGATACTAAATATACTGATGAATTTAAATTAGAAACAACATTTGCAAATCGTACCTTTTTACAACACGGAATCGAGGAAGTGAGTTTGCTCCGTTCAGTGGACGGAGACACAACTCACTTCACTGATAAAAATAAAAACACAATTAAACTTAGATATCTTGGAGTTAACACCCCGGAATCTACTGGTAGAATTGCTCCGTGGGGTAAACAGGCAAGTGTATTTGTAAAGAATAAACTAGAAAATGCCTATTCAATTGTTATTGAGGCAGAAAAAGTAGGAAATCCCCCAGAAACAGACACAACAGGTGACCGTTATTTAGGTTATGTTTGGTACAAGCCAACTGCAGATTCAGAATACAGATTACTGAATTTAGAAATAATTGAGAACTGTTTCTCATTTTTCTCTGGTGATTCTGGAAACCTTAAATACGGCGATGTCATGCGCGAAGCATACATAGACAAAGCAAAAATGGGATTAAGGGTATTTGGAGAAAAAGATCCAAACTATGATTATGATACTACTGTTAATGAAATTACAATTGCAGAGTTAAGAAATGACTATGCAAGTTTCTCGACTGGAACTAAACTAAAGGTTACAGTTAGAGTTGTAAGATTAGTAGGAAATAGTTTATATGTAGAGGACATTGAAGATACAACAGATGAAGATACTGGAATTACTTCTAGATCAGGAATCTTTGTATATCATTCATTTGTCTCTGGTGTAGGTTCATTTAAACCAGGAGATATAATCCAGTTTGAGTGTCAAGCATCAGACGATGAAGTGTATGGAAAACAACTTGTAAATCCTAGTAAGCTTAGATTAATTGAGTCTAATACAGATTATACAATTCATGAAATTGATAATTCCGTAACAAGCTTAAAAGATTACGAAGGATTTGTAGTCAAAGTAAGAAACTTTGAAGTTACAGGTAAGTCATCAACAAATGAAAATGGAGCATTTACTATTTTCGGTAAAATGGAAAATGGTTCAGAACTTCAAATTCGTGTTGATGCAGATGTTACTCCAAAAGTTACAGATAGTTATGTCGTAGTTGGTCAAAAATACGATGTAATAGGTGGCGTAAGCCTATATGTGAATCCGTTCGAAAACAATAAGGTCTATTACCAAATTAAGCTTGGTAATTTAGCGCATGATGGTATAAAAGATTTTATTAAAGTGAATGAATAATTAAATAACTGGAGGAAAAGTATACAAAATGAAATTATTTAAACTCAATGCAAAAAAATTATTTGTATTGTTGTTAGCTTTCTTTGCAAGTTTTGCGCTGATAGCTTGTGGTGATGATGAAACTGATAAGATTCTAGATGAAGCTTTAGGTTCTATCACATTAGGTGACGTATCAACATTAAATGCCGATTTTGATATTTCTAATTTCACTAATAAACATGATTTAGAAATTACTTGGGAATTAGTTGATGCTGATGATACATTAGATTTAGTTAAGAAGAATGATCAATGGACAACTGTTAAAGTAACACCATCTGAATACAGTGAAGACGCAAATGGAAATCAAAACAATCCATGGGGTCAGGGTGTATTAAAAGCAACAGTTGAATATAATGGAAAATCAAAGAGTAGAGAATGGACACTTCATGTAGTTCCAGGAACTAAGGTTGAAGAATTCAGTCTTAAAGATGCAAAAGCAGCAGATGATGGTACTGGTGTTGAAGTAACTGGTACTGTTGTACTTGTAACAAGCAATGCATTTATAATTCATGATGGCACTGATGGGATAGTTGTATTCATGGGTTCAGCTCCTGCAGAAGACATTAAACCTGGTGCAGAAGTATTAGTAAAAGCTGAAAAAGGTACATACTTTGGTCAACCACAATTAGGAACTACAAGTAACAAACCAATCGTTGAAGTTACAAAAGAAGCTCCAGCTGCTGGTTATGATTTCTCTAATGTAGAGGAAGTAGCAATTAAAGAATTAAATGAAGCAACAACTGAAAATCTTGATAGTTTCTTTAGAGTTGTTAAGATTACAGGACAAGTTTTAAAAGATTATTACTCACCTGCAAATGGACAAAAAGCTGGAGATTATGCAATTAAAGATGTTTTAACAAACGAAGTAGCAGTATTAAGTACAAGTATTGCTCAATCTGTAAAAGATGCTTTATCAACTAAAGTTGGTGAATATGTATCAATCGTAATTGTTACATATGAATATCATACTCAGTATCAATTATGGAGACACTTTGGTGTTCCAGGTACAGTAGAAGATGCTGAAGAACCAACATTATCTGATGAAGACATCATGGAAAGTGTTAAAGCACAAATTGCAGATATGTTCAAGAACACAGAAGTTTATGCTGATTTAGATTTAATTACAGAAGGTGATGCTGGTGGAACAATCGTTTGGTCTTCTAACAAACCTGAAGTAATTGATAATGATGGTAAATTCACTGCTCCAGATGAAGATACAGAAGTTGAATTAACTTATACTATCACAGTTGGTGAATTAGAAGAAACATTAAATGTTACTGTTACTGCTTTAGCATTACAAGTAAGTACAGTATTAGAAGCTATCGAAGCACTTGATGAAAAAGATACTCTAGTTAAGATTAGAGGAACAATTATCGGTAGAGATGCTGATGATTACTACTACTTAGCAGATGATACAGGTGTTGTTTATGTAAGACAAAAACTTGCAGATGATGACCTAAAAGTTGGCGATAAAGTAGAAGTAATTGCTACCGGTACAGTGTATAATGTTAGAAGTTCTGGTAATCCTAACCAATACATTAGACAAGTTACTGGAAACTATAAAGTAACTAAAGTTGATGATGTTCCTACACCGATCGCTGTAGTGGACGTATCAATTACAGACTTTGACAATACAATTACAGCTGCAGAAATGACTACTAAAGTTCCTCAAGAAGAACTATTTGCAAAAGTAGTTAGATTTACAGATGTATATGTAGTTGTAAAAGGTAACTATAGCAATGCATATTTAGCAACAGAACCAAACGCTGATGCTCCAAGTATT
>DUVT01000075.1 GCA_012840905.1 Acholeplasmataceae bacterium | reverse complement strand
GCAGACGAACAAGCATAAATTTTCTCAAACTCTATTTTTCCTATTTTTTCATATAATAGATTTAGAGCGTTATTATAACCAATTCTAACATCAGTTTGAACTGTAGTAAAATGTTTACTAGTTGCAATTATATCTTCTTTTTCTAAATCAACAGCAGTTAGTTTTGTATAAGTTGATCCAATATCAACTAGCAAATATTTAGCCACTTCTAATCGCACCCAAATCCTTCTTAATAATATCTATTACAGAATCGATTGTAGTTCCTGGAGGAAATACTCGATCAAACCCCATAGCTTTAAATCTTTTCTCCACTTCCGAGAATTCTTGTTTTCCCACGACAATATTACCACCAACATATAGAATAATATCATCAAGCCCAGCCTCTATACACTTCTCACGCATACCACGGCAGTCAATTTCACCGTGACCGTAGAGCGAAGATACTAGAATCATTTTAGCGTTGGATTCAATTGCAGCGTTAATAAAATCTTCTTGGCTAGATAAAACACCAACATTAACTACATTAAAGCCTTCGCGGGTAAGCGTGTAGTCAATAATCTTATTACCAACTGCATGAACATCAGCGCCTATGACACCGATAACAATTGTATCCATTAATTTTCCTCCATTATATTTTAAAATAAACTGACATCATCTATAATTATATACCAAAAACGTTTTACTTTCAAGACATTCCAAACTTATCTAAAAACTAAAAAACCCGAGAACTAAGTCTCGGGTTTCTAGATACATAAATGTATAAATATTTAGTACCCAGGAAGCCGTTATTACTATGTGAAACCTGTCTTTCACACGGTGGAAATCTCTTTTTGCATACTTTCGGGATTCTCACTCTTCGCATCGTGAGCCTTCACGCCCAGTATACCTCAACTTCCTATAACTTTGTTGTTCGGTTCGCATATTGATAAAAACGCGAACTTCCCAGGCATATATATTATACATCAAATTTAGTTTTTTTGCAAATAAAACTAGTGGAAATTTCTAGAAGTGAATTTTTACTTAAACCATTCTACTATTATAAATTATTCACTCAAATGAAAAATTATAACTATTTAAGATCATAATATTTGATTAATTCTTTGTCAAATACATCTCTTAATTTAATAATAGCATATAGGTTGGCAATTCCTAAAAACACCATTCCACTATCTACAATCACAAATATATCACGAGTATTATTTGTAGTTCCAATAAAAATACCAGTTAAAAATAAACATTTATACAATACTTTAAATATGCCTTTTTTCTTCTTCTTTTTAATTAAATAAAGTAAGTTACTCTCCCCTAAATAAAACTCACCAACTACAGTTGCAAGCGCAAAAATAACCATAAAGAAACCAGCTAAATAAAAACCTAATACACCAAACTCTAATTCAAATATATAGATAATTAAATCTACTCCAACAAACTTACTTAAATCTGGTGTAAAGATTAAGATACAAAATCCAGTTAAAGT
Organism: Acholeplasmataceae bacterium; assembly: GCA_012840905.1. Taxonomy (GTDB): domain Bacteria; phylum Bacillota_I; class Bacilli_A; order ML615J-28; family CAG-698; genus DUVT01. The sequence continues at coordinate 5,309 of DUVT01000075.1, read as the reverse complement.
ACACATTACCAGTGTATCAACATAAACACCTACAGTACTTACAAAACCTTGGTTGATTGGATATTTTCCATCTGCCATTGAACTAATTGAAGGCATTGTTCCAAGGCCTGCTTCATGAGAAAACAAACTTCTTTTAAAGCCAATTAATAAACATGAACAACAACTACCAGCTAGGATTGATTTTAAATTAAATGCATCTTGAAAGATTACCTTAATTACACTTCCAAAATTTCCAATATTTAAAAATATTAAAAAAAATGTCACTGCCAAGTAAGTTAAAGACATAAAAGGAACAACTAGTTCACTAAACCTAACAATTCTTTTCGTCCCATTAAATATTACAATATATGTAAAAATAACAAAACCAACTAAAATTAAAATTTTATCAATTCCAAAGGTTAGATTTATTGTCTCACTAATAGTATTAACTTGTAAAGGTTGAAAAAAGATTGTGTTTGTACAAAGGAGAAAGAAGGCAAAAACGAGCGATAAGAAGTTATTGTTTAAGCCTTTTTTCATATAAAAACATGCTCCACCGCGATTTTCTCCATTAATCTTTTCTTTATATACTTGTGCTAATGTATTTTCCATTAAAGAGAAAATCGCAGAGAAGATTGTATAAACCCACATCCAAAATAAACTACCAGCACCACCATATATTAAAGCTGTTGATATCCCTACAATATTACCAGTTCCCATATGAGAAGCCATTGATAACATAAATGTAGAATATGCTGATCTATTCTTCTCACTAACAAGAATTTTCTTGGTTTCCCCTACTGCCCTAAATTGAATAAATCTATATTTTATTGAATAAAAAACGGCTAAAACAAAATAGCCCAAAACAATTACACTTATAATCAATGGCTTCACCATTATAAGTATATAAAAATTTCAGGCTATTTATGATAAAGTAATTAGTCTTCAATTATCTTTAAAGTAAAAGTTAGCTTACATGGTAAAAATGTTTTATGTTTATTTCGAATACAAAACCACCAGATTTTTTTAATCAAAATTATAGTAATAATTTCACCTTCCTAAATTATGCATATTTTCTAATCCGACTACATTTTAAAACATTAATATTACGAAATCAAAAAACGTCTAAAACATTTAATTAATGTTTTAGACAAGTTTTTAAACTATTCATATGCCCAAGCTATTCCATATCCACCATAGCCGATATTAACTGCAACTACAGGGGATATTTCTCTACACATTCTAACTTTAATTTCCTTAAACTTTGCTTCGATTATTTCTTTTAACCTACTAATCTTTTCAAGGCTCTTCACATGTGATAAATAGACATGCACTTTACCTTTTGCTAATTCTACTACTTTATTTAATCTTTCAATAATATAATTAAATACTGCATTTTCTGTTCTAAACTTTGAAATTACAGTTAACTTTCCACCAATATATTCTAGGATTGGTTTTACTCTAATTAAATTACCAATTGCTGCTTTTATTCTAGTTATTCTACCTGATTTTTTTAGAGCAGTTAAGTTTTCCATATTTAATAAAATAACAGCATTTGCCTTTAGTCGTTCTACATATTCAAGTGTTTCTTCTAAACTTTTTACTTTTAAATAATCAATTGCCTCACGAATTATTAATTCAGAACCAATTGAAGCAGATAGTGTATCAATAATATGAATATTTATCCCACTAATCTCTTCACTAGCAATTTTTGCTGAGTTAAATGTTCCATATAGTGTAGAGGAAATAGTAAAACATAGAATATCAGTATAGCCAGCATCTTTAGCTTTTATAAAAGCATTTACATATTCACTTGGTGAAGGTTGTGAAGTTGTTACTTTACTATTATTATAAAACTTCTCCATAACTTCATCTAATGTTATATCTAAATCATCTTTGTATGCAACACCATCTATAATTACATTTAAATGAACAATCTCAATATCATTTTCTTCTATGTAGTCTTGAGTTAATCCTGCTGTACTATCGCAAATAAGCTTAATTTTCATTACTATTCCTCCTAAGATTATGTTATAATAATTACAACATAAATTATATTTATTATATTATACACTAATTTTTTTGTAATTTCTTGATGATTATTCAAATATATGAAAAATCTTTAAAAATTATGACAATAAACAAAAATATGTAAGGAGTACTATGAAGTATTTTACTAATCAACATCCATATAACACACTAGATGCTTACTTAAAATCTAAATTTAATTCTAAAGTTTTTAAAATCTCATTAAACGGGGGATTTACGTGTCCAAATAGAGATGGAACAAAAGGTCGTGGTGGTTGTATCTTTTGTAGTGAATCGGGTAGTGGCGATTTTGCTGGTAATCCTGAAGAGAACTTAAAAACACAATTTCAAACTATAAAAAAGAGAATGCATAAAAAGTGGAATGAAGGCAAATATATTGTTTACTTTCAAGCCAATTCTAATACATACGGTGAACTTGAAACTATAAAAAATCTTTATGAGGAAGCAATAAGCCTAGATAAAGATATTGTTGTTTTAGCAATCGCGACTAGGTGTGATTGTATAAGCGATGAAGTAATAGAGTATTTAGGTGAATTAAATAAAACTATCCCTGTCTGGGTTGAATTAGGTTTACAAACAATTCATCCTAAAAGTATGAAGTTTTTAAACCTAGGTTATACTTTAGAAGATTTTGAAACTGCAGTTAAAAGACTTAGAAGTAAAAACATTGAAGTAATAGCACATATTATAAATGGCCTTCCGTTTGAAACTTATGAAATGATGCTTGAAACTGCAAAACATTTAAACACATTAGATATTCAAGGTTTAAAAATTCACTCACTATTTATTCTAAAAAACACTATCTTAGGTAAATACTATGAATCTAAGGGTTTTAAAGTTTTAGAAATGGATGAATATGTAAAAGTAACAGCCGAACAAATTGCCCATTTAAAACAAGACATTATCATTCATCGTGTTAATGGCGATGCTCCAGCTACTGACTTAATCGAACCACAGTGGAGCAGAAAGAAATTTGTTGTGATGAATGAAATTGATAAGTATTTAAGAAATAACAATTTATATCAAGGAATCTATTTAGAAAATAAAAAGTTGGATTTATAAACCAACTTTTTTATTTTATCTTAATTTAGAGCCTTAGCAATAACCTTACACTTTTCTATAGCCCAATTATAATGATCATAAGTGTTAGCTGCAAAATAACTAAATAAATTACTCGTTTTTGTCCACTTATAATATTTTTTTGTAATTATCTCATCATTAGTATGTAACTTTATTAAATTCATTATTCTTTCATGACTTAGTTTGAATTTTTTAATGCTTCATTTAGTGTAACATCTTGATAAGTTTCCCAAATCTTATAATTTAGTTTATCTAAATCTCGCCATTTATAACCTGGTGCTGGCATAAATGGCTTATCCCCACTCATTCCCTCGACATACCATCTTTCTAACATTGCATGCCATTCATATAAATGCATTAATACATCACGAAAATTTTTATCTCTTTCTTCTGTTTCAACTGAAAGACTTCGTTTTTTACTAGGTACAGCTTTTATCAATTCAAGTAGTGCGTTATAGTTTTATTACTTTCTTCAATTAAAATTTCTTTTGCTTGTTTTTCCACTTTTAAACATACCTCCATTTATATAAATAATATCACAAGTTTTTTTAAAAATCATAAAAAATTATAATAAAAAAATGAGTTTTACTGATGTTTAAACCAGTAAAACTCATTTTTTATTTTTTATTCTTCTTCTAAACTAGCGTTCTTAATTCTTGGAGCTTCTCCTTCGAATAAAGTAGCTAGGTCAATTTCATTACCTTCTGCATCGAATACTTTATTATCTAACGTGAATGTAGTTTTCACAACACCAGTTCCTCTATTTGTATAAATAGTTGAGTCAACTGTGTGGAATTCATTACCTTTGATAGTAATAGTAATGTTATCATCTTCCTCTGCATCGTGAACTACTTCAATGTCAGTTGTTTTAGTATTCTTGAAGATGTTGTTTGCTATTACTACAGTAATTGGATCATTACCAATACTTAATTTACGAATAGAAATAGCACCTGAAGTATAGACTTGACCAGTTCCATCAAATAAGTTACCAGTAATTTCTATTTCTGTAACTTCAGCATTATCTTGAGTAAAGATAGCATATTGACGAATATTTACAAACTCATTATCTTTAACAATAAGTTTACCAGTAATTCCGCCATTTTCATCTCTTAATCTAATAGCATCATTTACATTTTCAAGTTTATTACCAACTACAGTTAAGTTTTCAATATATGAAAGTCTAATGCCGCGGTCATCGCGAGTATTCATAATATAGTTGTATAGGAAGCTGAAGTTTTTATTTCCTTGTTCTGCTGATTTTTGGATAAACTTGATTGGAGCATTCGCACCACTTGGTAATCCACCTTCAGCTAGATCAAAGATATTATATGCAAATGTAAATCCATCAATCTTACCATTTTCATGGCCAGATACGAATGAACCAGTATGATGGAATAAGAATTTGAAACCGTTAATTTCAATATTCTTAACACCTTCACCAAGGATTACTTTTGCAAATACTACTGCTTCTTCATTTCTTTTACCAGTTACTGGATTAACATCCTGGTTAGGTCCATAGATTCTCAAATCACTTACATTAATTTCTACAGCTTCAGTTTCAGTATATTCACCTGGAAGAACCATAATAATCTTTCCAGCTACTGCAGCATCTACTGCTTCTTTTAATGTTGCAAATGCACTTACGCCAACTTCTAATTCAGAATCAAAGTAAGTAACTTTTGTACCAACTTCAACATCTGCTAGCTTACTATCAACAACTATCGGTTTTACAAATTCGTCATAAGCTTCGATTGCAGCTTCTAGATCAGCAAGTGTATCATAAACAACTTTATTACTTTCATCAACTAGATGATTATCGAATTGATCAACTGTAATAGTTGCTTTAGTTTCTGCATCTTTGCCATAGAAGTTGTGATCAATATATGCATTATTGATATTGCTTGCTTCTGTATCGCTAGAAGCAACGATATTTTGATAGTAGAATTCTACATCGCCAGAATCAATAAATGCATTATAAAGGATGTTAGCTCTCCAAGTAAAGCCATTAGCTTCTAATGCAGCTTTATTAGCATTAGCTCTTAGAGTAATGTAATGATAGTTATTTTCAAATACATTGAAACGAATATTGAATTCAGCAGAATTTTTCTCTGCATAGTATGCAGCAGTAATAGCACCTAATCTTGCATGAGTTGGTGTTTCAGTTTCACTTGCTGCACCAATATTCTTAAATGTGTTTCTTT
>DUVT01000074.1 GCA_012840905.1 Acholeplasmataceae bacterium | reverse complement strand
AGTTCAAGATAAAGTATTGCTTGGAGAATTATTAAATAATAAAGAATTTTTAACTGATGGGAATCCTTTAAATGTTGCCTTAGGGATTGATATTGCGGGGAACTTTGTAGATTTAGATATTACAGAAATGCCCCATGCTTTAATTGCTGGTACAACTGGTAGTGGTAAGAGTGTATGTATAAATACTATTCTTACAAGTATTCTTTATAAGGCTAGTCCAGAACAAGTTAGACTTGTATTAATCGACCCGAAACTTATTGAGTTTTCAGCTTATGAAGATATTCCGCATTTAGCTACCCCAGTAATTAATGATCCTAAACTTGCAACTACAGCTTTAAAATGGGCTGTTGATGAGATGCAAAACCGTTATGAATTATTCAAAGCTTGTAAACGTAGAGATATAACTTCTTACAATGAATATGCGAAAACTAGAAATGATTTAGTTCAACTTCCATATATTGTAATAGTTATCGATGAGCTTGCAGACTTAATGTTTGTTGCTGCAAGTACTGTGGAAGAATATATTCAACGTCTTGCACAAAAAGCACGTGCTGCAGGTATTCATTTAATTATGGCAACTCAACGTCCAAGTACGGATGTTATTAAAGGAACAATTAAAGCAAATATGCAAACAAGAATTGCCTTTGCAGTAAACTCACAAGTAGACTCTATGACTATTTTAGATAAATCAGGAGCTGAGAAATTACTTGGTAAAGGTGATATGTTATATAGCGATGGTGTAAATGAAGTTCGTGTTCAAGGAGCATTTATATCATTAGATGAAATCATTGCAGTTACAGACTACGTAAGAGATGCAAATGATGTTGAATTTATGTTCTCTAAAGAAGAATTAACACAAAAGATGGAAAGAGAAGAACGTGCTGGTGAGGATGGAACTAGTGATGAATATTTTCCAATTATTGCTAGGTTCGTAGTAGAAAACGATAATGCATCTATTAACCGCATTCAAAAAGAATTTGGAATCGGATTTAACCGTGCTCAAACTATTATGAATGCCCTTGAAGGTTTAGGTGTAGTAAGTGAAGCAGTAACAGGAAAGCCTCGCTCAGTACTCATTACAATTGATGAGTTAGACGAGATTTTAGAAGATTATTAAAAGTAGGTGTCACATGCATAACGATTTAAGCAATAAAAAAATGATGATAAAAATATTATTGCTAGCGATAAGTACTATTTTATTATTTTTATTTTTTATCTTAAAACTAAATAAAATTCAATTAATTAAAGAACCATATATAATTATTGCACTAGTTATATCCCTAATACTAGTGCTTTCCTTTGGTTTATTTAAAAGTGAGGGTTTAAAACAATATTTCAATACTTATTTACAAGTTGTTGATTTCTTTTATTTATTAAACCTTGCACTTTTCGTTATTCAAGTCTTTTTTATGATAGGATACTATCCTGTTGAAGTTGATGGCCCCTCAATGATGCCAACTCTTTATAATGGGGAAAAATTATTAGTACAATCAATCACAGAACCTGAAAATGGTGATATTATCGTTTTGAGGATTAAAGATCCTCATACAGGCGAGACGCTTGAATTAGTAAAGCGAGTAATAGGTATTCCAGGGGATAGTTTTTACTATGATGAAGAAAGTAATTTAATTTTAAATGGTGAAAAAGTAACAGAAGAGTATTTATTAAAAGACGGAGATTTTATAACTGAAAGTAATATAAATACAAGAACAATTCCTTTTAATTTAAGAGATGTTGCTAGAATAGGAAGTGACTATATTTGTGGTCCAACGGATGAGTGTGAAATTCCAAGTGGTTATTACTTTGTAATGGGTGATAATAGAGGAGTCTCACATGATAGTAGAAGTTTTGGATTAGTTCATAAAGATGAAATACTAGGAAAGATTGTTTTAAAACGAGAATCTTTCTTTAAATGGGTGAAGATAAAATGATTCAATGGTTTCCAGGTCATATGGCCAAAGCAAGGCGAGAAATCGAAGATAATTTAAAATTGGTTGATATTGTATTTGAACTAATTGATGCAAGAATTCCTTATTCATCAAAAAACCCACTAATTAATCAAATACTAAACCAAAAACCAAGACTTACATTACTTACTAAAGCTAGTCTTGCAGACCCTCATTATACAAATCTCTTTATTAAAGATAATCCTAATTGTCTTGAGATAGATTCAATTACTAACTTAAATATTCAAAAAATAGTACCTTACGTAAAAGTGGTTTTAAAAGAAAAGAGAGAACGCGATAAAAAGCGTGGTATGAAACCAAGAGCAATTAGAACGATGATACTTGGGATACCGAATGTGGGAAAAAGCACACTTATTAATCGTTTAGTTGGAAAAAAGGTTGCTCGTGTTGGTGATAAACCTGGTGTTACAAAAGCTAGACAGTGGATTAGAATTAATAAGGATTTGGAACTACTTGATATGCCGGGAATCTTATGGCCAAAATTTGAGGACAAAACAGTTGGAATACATTTAGCACTTACAGGTGCAATAAAAGATGAAATTTTAAGTCTTGAAGATTTAGGGGATTATTTACTTACATTTTTAAAAGATAATTATAGAGCAAATTTAGAAGCTGTATATAAAATTGATACCAGTTTAGATAATTTTGAGATTGCAAAAGAAATTGCAAAAAGTCGTGGTATTTTTGGGGATGACTATTTGTCTAGAGTAATGGAAGTAATAATTAATGAATTCCGTTCAGGTAAACTTGGAAGAATTACCTTAGATAGATATAAAAACAATGGATGAGTTTTAAAACTTATCCATTTTAAATGTTTTTGTGCTATAATTCTAGTATTATTTAAAATAATATGTTAGAATGGGAAATACTAATAAGGAAGAGATAATTTATGGATCTGTATAAATATGAAAATGAATTAAAAAAACAAAATTATAAATATATTGCAGGCACAGATGAAGCTGGTCGTGGCTCAATGGCTGGACCTTTGGTTGTTGCTGCAGTAATCTTACCAAGTGATGAAATAATTGAAGGTTTAAATGATTCCAAACAATTAACTTCCAAAAAACGAGCAGCATTATATAATGAAATAATTGAGAAAGCAATCGAATACAAAGTCGAAATTATAAATGTTAGCGAAGTCGATCGCTTAAATGTTTACCAAGCAAGTAAACAAGGTATGGAAAAATGTATACAAAAAATGAAGTCTCCTGTTGACTTTGTACTTAGTGATGCGATACAATTAGAACTTGAAATACCAAACCTTAGTTTAATTAAAGGAGATGCTAAGTCAGCAAGTATAGCAGCTGCAAGTATTATTGCAAAAGTTACAAGAGATAATATAATGATAGAACTTGCAAAGAAATATCCTGAATATGGATTTGATAAACACAAAGGTTATGTTACAAAGCATCATTTGGAAATGTTAGAATTACATGGTCCAACAGAAATTCATAGAAGAAGTTTTGCACCAGTAGAGCGAGCACTTTACAAACAAACTTCATTTGATTTATAATAATTGGTATAAAAATAATTGATAGGACATATATAATTTATTGAAAAAATGCATTAACTAAGTAATTTTAAAATTAGTAGTAGTATAATAAATTGATCGATGAGTAAAATAGAATCTAGAAAATAAAGGTGAAAAAATATGCAAAAGAGTTTAATAATAGTTGAGAGTCCTGCAAAATCACAGACGATTGAGAAATATTTAGATAAGAGTTATATAGTAGCATCATCAAAAGGACATATTCGTGATCTTACAACTTCAGGATATGGTGGCTTTGGTGTTGACATTGAAGATAACTTTAAACCTAAATATAGGAATTTGCGGGATAAATCAGCAGTAGTAAAAGAATTAAAAAAGCTTGTAAAAGAGGTTGATAAGGTTTATCTTGCAACCGACCCTGACCGTGAGGGTGAAGCTATTTCATGGCACTTATTCGAAGTATTAGATTTAGAAAAGAAAGATTATGAAAGAATCGTGTTTCATGAGATTACCAAAACCGCCGTTTTACAAGCCCTTGAAAACGGACGTGATATTGATATGGATTTAGTACACTCGCAAGAATCAAGAAGAATTTTAGATAGAATTATCGGGTTTTCTCTATCTAAATTACTTCAAAGAAAAATTGGTTCAAAGAGTGCTGGTAGAGTTCAGTCAGTTGCTTTGAAGTTAATTTGTGATCGTGAAAAAGAAATCAAAGCATTTATTCCAGAAGAATATTGGGAAGTATATCTTAATTTTGAAAAAGGAAGAAGTAAGTTAAAAGCTAAATTAACAAATTTTAAAGAAGAAAAAATCGAATTAAAAAATCAAGAAGAGACTAATAAAGTATTAGAAGCTTTAGGTGAAGAATATAAGATTAAAGAAATTATAAAGAAAAATCGTAATCGTTCACCTAAACCACCATTCATTACTTCAACTTTACAACAAGACGCATCAAGTAAACTTAACTTCAATGCAAAGAAGACGATGATGATTGCTCAAAAATTATATGAAGGTATCGAGTTAAAAGATGAACGTGTCGGGTTAATTACATATATGCGTACCGACTCAGTTCGTCTATCGGATCAATTCATTGATGAAGCAAAATCTTTTATTATTGATAATTATGGAAAAGAATATTATCAAGGCTATAAAAAGATTGGTTCAAAAGCAAAAAATGTTCAAGATGCTCATGAAGCAATTCGACCATCAAGTTTAAAATATTCACCTGAGAGTGTAAAGAGTTATTTAAATAATGATGAGTTTAAACTTTATTCTTTAATCTATTATCGTGCTCTTGCAGCTTTAATGGCTAATGCTGTGATTGAAGATCAAAGATTAAGAATTGACAATAACGATTATATATTTGAGGTTAATGGAAACAAAGTAATTTTTGATGGGTTTTTAAAAGTGTATGGTAGTTATGATGAAGATGACTCCAAGAGTTTGCCTTCATTTAAAGAAGGAGAAGAAGTTAAGAACCCTGAAATTGAAAGTGAACAAAAGTTTACTTCACCGCCTGCAAGGTATACTGAAGCTAAACTTATTAGAAAAATGGAAGAGTTAGGAATCGGTAGACCATCAACTTATTCCATTACAATGGACACTTTAAAACAAAGATATTATGTTACAATGGAAAAGAAGACATTTGTTCCAACAGAACAAGGAATGCTCACAAGTGAGAAATTAGATGAATTCTTTAACGATATTATTAACGTAAAATATACTGCAAATATGGAAAAAGTACTAGACCAAATCGCTGTTGGCGATAAAGTTTGGTATGAAGAATTAAAGCGATTCTATAATCGTTTTATGCCACTTGTAGAAAATGCAGATCAAAATATGGAGAAAATTTATCCGATCTATGTTGATGAAGAATGCCCTGAATGTGGTAGTAAGTTAGTCTACCGTAATGGTCGCTATGGAAGATTCTTAGCTTGTAGTGCATTTCCTAAGTGTCGATATATAAAGAAAGAAGAAAAAGAAGAAGCAAAAAAAACAGGGCTTAAATGTCCGAATTGTGGGATTGGCGAAATTGTAGAAAGAATCTCGAAAAAAGGTAGAAGCAAAGGTCAAAAGTTTTATGCTTGTGATCGATTCCCTGAATGTAAAACTACGTTTTCTGAACTTCCAGAAAGTTAATTTTAACACCGTAATGAGTAAATTTACGGTGTTTTTTTTCACATTTAAACAGGAAATAATCATTAAGATATATTTGTATAGACAGAAAAAAAATGACAAAAATTAACTTGTATATCAAAATAATTAGTGATATAATCGATTCCGTAAAGGAGGAGAATACTAAGATAGTATATCAAAACAAATTAAATGCTTGTTGGTTTTAATGCTTAGTGCATTAGTTTTGGTCGTTGCTATAGGTTGCGGCGGTTCTAAGATAGAACTATCATTCGATAACGCAACTTATACTTTAGAGGTGGGTAAAGACTTTACATTGGCACCAACAGTTTCAAATCCAAATAATGAAGAGTATGAATTAGAATATTCATCTGAACATGAAACTGTTGCAACTTATGCTAATGGTAAAGTTACTGGTATTGCTGTTGGTGAAACTAAGGTAAAAGTTTCCGTAAAGGGTAATGAAAAAATTTATGCTGAGGCTACAATTATAGTTGAAGAAGTAGTGAAACACACTGTAACATTTAACACAGATGGTGGTACTGAAATCGCAGCTGTTGAAGTTGAAAATGGCGCGAAATTAACTCTACCAGCTGAGCCAACTAAAGATGGACATGTATTCGAAGGTTGGTTTACAAATGCGGAAAAAACTATTCCGTTCAATGTTGCTGTTTCTATTACTAGCAATTTAACATTATATGCAAAATGGGAGTTAGCTGATTATACAGTAACTTTCGAAACAAATGGGGGAACAGAGGTTAATTCTAGAGAAGTTAAACATGGAAGCAAATTACCACAAGTTATGAATCCATTCAAAGAAAATTATACTTTTGTTGGTTGGTTTGTTGATGAAGATTTAACTGAAGAATTTGATTTCGATACTGAAATTTATGAAGATATGACATTATATGCAAAATGGGAACTAGTAGAATATAGTGTTGTATTTATGGTTGATAATGCTGAGTATGAAACTCAAATGGTTAAATATGGTGAGGCTCCTACATTACCAGAAGAACCTACAAAAGAAGGATTTGATTTTGTTGGCTGGTTTAAGGACTTTAACCGTACACAAGAGTTTGACTTTGAAGAAGATGTTGTAGAATCAGATTTAATTTTATATGCTAAATGGAGCTTAGATGAAATCGATGGTTACTTAGTTCCAAATGGTGGAGTATTAGAAGGTGTTGTAATTACTCCTAAAGAAGGCGCTGAACCAGTTGAACAAGAACTAGGTTTCTTCAATGGTGATTTTACTAGTGCAAATGTAAGCAAAGGTATTTTCTTATATAGAGGCGATCATCAATTATTTGCTGGTGACAAAACTGATACAACTGGTGCAATTGCTGGTCAAGATGGTGCTTGGTGGGCATTTAAACTAGGTTTAACTGAAATTGCACCTAACACATTACAAGTTGATGCAGTAGTTGGTTTCAGCAATGATACACCAATTGGAATTTATGATTACATCTTAATGGGTGTATGGCTAGCTACAGATATGTATCCTGGATTTAATTTCGTTAACGGTGGTGTACAAGTTGGTGACATTCTAGTTATTGAAGGAATTGACTTTGATAATGATATGGGTGCAGTTGATGGTTTAATTAAGAAATACAAACTTGTAGATATGGATTATCACTATGAAATTACATTAAAGCCAGATGTAGAATTACCAACTCCTACAAAACGTGGATACAAATTTGCAGGTTGGTATGAAAATAATTCATATACTGGCGATCCTATTTATACAGTAGACGAAAATGTTGGGACTAACGTTTTATTTGCAAAATGGGAACAAGAAGAAGCATTAGAAGTTATTTTCGATGCAGGTGATTATGTAGATTCAGAAGATACAGGTCTATTATCATTTGTATTCTATAGATATCCAGGAGATAAAGTTTATGTTCCGTTATTCAATATTAATGCAGAAGAAGGATTAGAAATCGTTGGTTGGTATACTGATGAAGAATTAACTCAAGAATTTGATTTTAATTCTCCAATCACTGAAAGTATTAGACTTTATGCAATGTGGGATACTGCTACAGTTAAATTCGTTATGGAATTAGATGGTGGTGTAGTTGAAGGTTCAGAAACATATTATACAAGTGAACTAGTTGGAGAAATGGAATTAGGTTATTTCAATAGTGGTTATAGCTGGGATAATGCTTTAACAAACTTATTCCTATACGATGGTGATCATTCAATATTTGAAGGTGAAGGCGAAAATGATACAACTTATCATGGATATAAAGTTGGCTTAAAACACGTAAAAGGTAACTTATTCTTAGTTGAAAAAGTTATTGGATACGGTGTAGAAACTCCAAAAGGTGTTTACGATTATGTATTAGCAGGTATTTGGAGAACAGCTGATCAACCAGTATTCTCATTCCTTCAAAGCTTAGTTGAAGGTCAAACATTACTTATTGAAGGTTTAGATCTTGAAGCTGAAGGTGGAGAAATAGAAGCTAATATGAAACTTTTCAATGATTCAGAAGTTAATGTTTACCAAAGATTAGTATTTGATTACAATGAAGAATTACCAACACCTGTAAAAGAAGGGTTTACTTTCTTAGGTTGGTATGACAATCCAGAATTCGAAGGCGAAGCTGTAACTGAATTTACTTTTGAAGACAAAGTAGCTAGTGTTTACTATGCAAAATGGGAAGCAGAAACTCCTGTAGAAAAATAAAATTATTTTGGGAGCAATTTTGCTCCCTTTTTTGATGTTAATAAAATTTTCAAAAAGTTGGTAAAAATTTAGTAATAAGTTGCAAACGCTTTTACATTATGTTATAATTCATATGAAAAGGAGGAATATTGTACTTTGGAAAGTATGAGAAAATTTAAGGGTTTATTTTTCCTAATTATAACGACACTTATATTGTTCGTTGCTATAGGCTGTGGTGGTTCAAAAATTGAACTTAGTTTTGATGAATCAACCTATCAAGTTGAGGTTGGTAAAGAACTTACTTTAAATCCAACAGTTAAAAATGAAAAAAATGAAGAATATGAATTAGAGTTTTTTTCAGAAGACGAAACTATTGCTACATATATTAATGGCAAAGTTAAAGGTCTAAAAGTTGGTGAAACTAAAGTTAAAGTTCAAGTTAAAGGTAATGATAAAATTAGTGCTGAAGCAACTGTTAAAGTTGTAGAAGCGACAAAATTCACTGTTACATTTGATACAGATGGCGGTTCTGAAATTGCTGCTGTTCAAGTTACTGATGGTGAAAAATTAACTCTTCCTGCAGATCCAACAAAAGCTGGACATGTTTTTGCTGGATGGTTTACAAATGCAGCTAAAACTATTCCATTTAACAAAGATGTTCCAATTACTGGAAACATTACTTTATACGCTAAATGGGATGTTGCTGAATACACAGTTACATTTGAATCTAATGGTGGAACTGAAGTACCAGCAACAGGTGTGAATCACGGTGATACAGTTACAAGACCTACTCCTCCTACAAGAGAAGGTTATACATTTACTGGATGGTTTACAGATGAAGAATTAGAAAATGAGTATGACTTTTCTACTGAAGTAACTTCAGATTTAACTCTCTATGCTGGTTGGGAGATAAATACATACACGGTTATGTTTAATACTGATGGTGGATCAACTGTTGATTCTCAAGCAGTAGAATTTGGTGGAAAAGTTACTAAACCAGAAGATCCTACTAAAGAAGATCATATTTTTGCAGGTTGGTTCAAAGATGCAAATCTTACAACTGAATTTGACTTCGAAGAAGAAGTTGTTACTGCAGATATAATTATCTACGCTAAGTGGGAATTTGACATGACTGGTAAAGCAGCTGTTGAGTTTGAACTTAACGGTGGTGAATTTGATTTATTTGGTTATGATGCATTCTTACAAGGTGTTCCTTTAAGTCATGCACTTAAAGTTTATAATGATCCAAGCATTTATTTAACATATGCTGCTTCAGCTGTTATGTTATTTGATGCAAGCTTAAATCTAGCTGGAACAAGCTGGGCTCATAAAGTTGGCTTAAAATTAAATGAAGCTGGATTCTATGAAGCAGTAGAACATGTTGCTGGATCTGGTACAAGTTCTAATGACTTAACAAGATTCGATATGGTAATCATTGCACATGACTCTTATCCTGCAGGAAATACTTTTGCAAAAAGCATTCCGGTTGGATCGCTAATTTCAGTTACAGGTTTAACAGACCCTAAAGCTGGAGTTGTTGATGCAACAATTAATGCTTATCCTGCTGGAAGCGGAGAGATGGGTAAAGCAATTCTTCCTGAAGGTGCAGAATTACCAATTCCTAAGAAAGCAGAAGCTTCTTTCATAGGCTGGTTTGATAATGAAGAATTAATAGGCGAACCTGTAACAGGTGCAGTTAGTGGTAAACTTTATGCAAAATGGGGTGCTCCATTAAGAACTGTTACTTATGAATTAAATGGTGGAAAATTCGGTTTTGCTGATAAAACTGAAATGGTTGCAGAATTCATGAAAGACTTCAATGAAGTATTCGGAATGGATATTACTGCAGATGAATTCCAAGCTAAAACATATGAAAGAAACGTATTTACAATCTTTGACCATGAAGATTATGGTGTTAAATGGGTATGGATGCGTGAGTATTTAATTAAAGTTGCAGAAGATTTAGAACATGCATCTGCTGAACATTTAAAAAATAATAATGACGCATACTGGCGTGCAACTATTGATTCATTCTTAAATGATAGAGTTAGAGAAGCATGGCCAGCAACTGTAGACTTTACTAATGAAGAATTAGCAGAAGGCTTCTGGTACTTATTAGAACCAGTTGTTGAATTTACACGCGATACTGAAACATTTAAACTTGTAAATCCAATGAAAGATGATCACATTTTCGTTGGCTGGTATAAAAATGCTAACTTCACAGGCGATCCAGTTACTGAAATAGTTAAAGGTACAGATGCAAATGTTACATTATATGCAAAATTCGTACCAATTACTGTAGACGTAACATTTGTGGATGGCGAAGAAGTTGAAGTAGTTGCTGTTCCTAAGAGAACTAAAGCTACTCCATTAGCACTTGATCCAAAAGATGGATATATCTTTGTTGGATGGTTTGTTGATGAAGAATTAACAACTAAATTTAATTTCGATACAGTAATTACTGAACCTATTACTTTATATGCTAGCTGGTTAGAATCTGAAGTTGCAGAAGTTGACTACCAAGCAGTATATAATGAAGTAAGAGGTACATGGTATATTAAAGTTACAGCTTCAGTTGATTTAGATGCTGCAACAATTAAATCAATTCATGTAATTTTCGAAGCTGATCAAGAAGTTGAACCAAGAGCATTAACACCAGATACAGATAAAGTATTATGGTTTGGTGTTGCATTAGCTGATGGTCAATTAACATTTAAACAACCTGGTATCTATGCATACAAAGTTGTTACTCAAGAAGATGAAGAATTAGTATTTGGATTCAATTATGATCCAAGTGAAGTAACAGGCGTTACTCACACTATCGAATTTGAATCAAATGAAGGTAGTGCAGTAGATGCTATTACAATTGAAAAAGGCGAAGTAGCTACAAAACCAGAAGATCCAACAAAAGAAGGATTCTTATTTGGTGGCTGGTTCGTAGATGAAGAATTAACTACTCCATATAACTGGGATGCTCCAGTTACTAAGAATTTAGTATTATATGCAAAATGGAATTATCCTCCATTCTCAATTACATATAATCTAAACGGTGGTGAGTTTATTTATCCAAGATTCAGTTCTAAATCTGAATTAGCTGATGCATTCTTATTAGACTTCTATAACTATCTTGATTTAGAAGATATTACATTAGAAGTATTTATGCATGATGAAGATAAACCAGGTGAATATTCTGGTAAATGGACAGAATATGTTGCATCAAGACTTTACCACACAAGTAAAGAAGTTGATGAAAGTCTAAATCTATTCATCAATCACCCAGATTATAACCAAAAATGGTTACCATTCTTTGAAATGATGCAAGAATTTGTAAGAGGAGTAAATAGTGGTCAAAACTTCTGGGGCGATACATTTGTTGGTGGTTTACGTCTTCCAGTATGGATGAGCGATGCTAGACCATGGTCTTATGTACCAGAAAGTGTATACACATTATTCCCTGAAGCATATTTATTAGTTAAAGAATATCTACATGAAGGACCTGAAGTTGTATTACCTTCAGACCTAGTTAAAGAAGGATTCGTATTCTTAGGTTGGTATGATAATCCTGATTTTGAAGGCGATCGTATGGCGACTATCCCTGTTGGTTCTATAGGTGACTTAGAACTATATGCAAGATGGGGTGTTGAAGACGAATTACCATTAAATGAAGTATTAGTATCAACTGAACATGAAGATGGAGCAACAATCCAACATAATGGAATGACATTCATTATGGGCAAAAATGGATTTGCTACATTAGAAGAAGCATTAGAAGCTGTTGAAGCTGGAGCTATTATTTATGTACTTGATGGTACTCACAGTGAAGCTGTAACAGTTGATAAAGACGGTATTACAATTATCGGTGTTGATGCTACTATTACTGGTACAATCAACGTTGCTACAGGTGTAGATGGACTTACAATTAAAGGTTTAACATTCACTGGTAAAGGCCAAGTTGTACTTGCTGAAGATGGTGTAGTTAAAAACTTTACATTTACTGAAAACCATGTTTATGATGCAATTACTACAGTAGTTAACTTCAAGAACAATGGAACTGCTAATAAAGAAAATATCGTAATTACAAACAACGTATTTGAAGTTGTAGAATTAACAGCTTTTGAAGGAAGATATATTCGTGGTGGTAACGTAATTAACTTAACTATCACAGATAATAAATTCGTTGGTTTACGTGCTAACTATGTAGACGCAATTCGTATTGAGGGTACAGACGAAGGTAATGAAGCCGGAATTGGTGCAAGTGGTGTTGTAACAATTACTGACAATGAATTTATTAATATCGGTCAAAGAGCTATCTGGTTAAGACGTTACTCTGCTACTCAAATTAATATTATTAATAACTTATTTGATTGGGCAGGAGACCAATCATATGGTGGAGGAATCCAACTAGAAAACTGGGCTTCTGGTCAAACTACTGTTATTAATATTAAAGAAAATAACTTTAAACTAATTGAAGGTTACTTCTATATTAGAATTAATAATGGTAGTATTGCTGCCGATGCAACATGGGTTGTAAATATTAACTATAACTTCTTCGCAAAACCTCTAGAAGAAGGTACAAATTTATATGTTCAAGCATATAGTGAAGATTCTGCTCATCTAATTAATGCAGAAAACAACTTATTCGAAGTTCATCCAGATCCAGAAAGATTCGTACTAGTTGGTTCATTCAGCGAATTAATAACTGAAGATGACGTTACTTATACAGTTAAATTTGATACTGATGGTGGAACTGTAATTGGTGATGTTATCATTAAAGAAAATAGAAAAGTTATTAAACCTGCTGATCCAGTAAAAGAAGGTTACGAATTCGTGGGTTGGTATATAGATCCAGCT
>DUVT01000073.1 GCA_012840905.1 Acholeplasmataceae bacterium | reverse complement strand
CCAGTAACAATATTATATTTATTTAAATTATCTGGTGTGTAAGTTACAAAATATTCTGCTTCACCGATTTCAAGTAAAGTATTTGGACTATCCCAACTAAATCCTTCTGGAAGTTCAATATCAGCAAGTTTCAAACCAGCATAATATTCTACAACCCTCATACTTGGTGTAGTAAATGTTGGGTCAGTCTTTTCTACTATATATTCTACTTCTACACTTAACCCAGCATAACTTACAACTGCTTTCTTATTACCTGCAGTTGAAGTGTCAAAATTAGAAATATTTGATACATCTAAAGCTTTCTCTAAATATGAGCCATCAACATAATATATCATCAAAACAGTATTAGAAAGATCTAATTCTTCATCCACTTTAAAGATTGTTTTTCCTAAATTTACACCAATAGCAGAAATTTCTTTTGTCTCTTTCATATGAGTGATAGTAAAGTTAGAAAATCTTAAATTGATTCCTGATAATTCTTTATTATAAATGAATCTTATATATGATATATTTCCATTAACATTTTCTAACTCATACTCATATTCTGTGTATGCTTGTTTTATTTTTCCAAATGAAGTATCACTTAACTTAATATTTCCACTTGTTTCTACTAAATTATCGTCTTCATCATATGCTTCAATTACAAATGTTTGACTTCCATTTTCAGCCGAAACCCAAATATTCGTATTTAGTTTAATTGGGCCACTTGCAACAAAACTTGGTGACTCTAAATACTCACCCGCAGCGTCCAATGTAAAATAACCACTACTAAAAGTGCCACTCCCTCCCCAGCCAGCCTCTTGGGCTGCACTTCTACCTTCGTTAGTAGTAAAATCAGCAGTAATTGTAAAGCCATCTTCACTAGGAGTATTTTCTTGATTATATGTAATTACAAAATTACCATTTGTATCTTTTGTAATTATATATGCTCTAACACTTTTAATTAGAGGATTAGAAAAACTGAATAAAAATTCATTTGTATCTTCAAAATAGAAATTTCCTTTATAAACAGTTATATTACTAGATTCTAAAGTTAACTTCTCATTATTTGGGGAAGTAATTAAACCATACTCCACTAATTCATAACCTGAAGGTAAGAAAAACTGTGAGTAATATAATTTATGTTCTGAAATATGATTCAAATTATTACTTAAATATATCAGTGGATCAATTTTTCTTTCACTATCACTATAAATTGCTTTTATATTAACAGATTCTACAACTCTAAATGTAAATTTGCTACTATTACTTACAATTTTATTTCCGATTTGCCAGTGACTAAAATATTTTCCACTTGGCGCAGCATCGGCTTCTATTGTAACTAAACTTGCATATTCAAAGGCATCGTTTGTTTTATTAGTACCAGAAATCTTTCCACCTTCTACAACAATCTCAAAAACAATGTCAATTTCATAAACTAAAGTTACAATAGTATCTTTTGTGATGTTTGTATAAGGTTTGTCCCAAATGTTATTTGCATACATATATCCTGGTAAACTTTTATAATTTATTACTTTTGGTTCTTGGGCATCCTCACCTGGATTAACATAATCAACAGCAAGTACATTACCCACTTGATCCATAAATAATACTACATGTTTCCCAAACTCTTTAAATATTGCAACTAACTCTAAATCTTCAGTAACAATAAACTCATGATTTAACTCAAGGTTACTTTTAACTTCACCATTCACAAGCCAAAAAACAAATTCATAATCAGTAAGCTGTACCATGTTTTTATCAAATCTAAAACTATCACCTGGTTTAAAATCAGCTAAAACTGTATGAATTTGATTCGATTCAGAATAATAAGTTGTTACTGTAACCTTTACGTCTTCTTCAGTTTCAAGAGTACTTGCACTAAAGATATTTGGGCTAAATAATATTAATAAAAAAATTGTAAATAAACTTAATAATCTTTTCATACTAACCTCTTTCACAATATTATATTATATCATTTTTCAACAAATTTTTGAAGTAAAATATAACGAACAAAAAAATCCAAATAGCATTACTATTTGGATTAATTTTTTAGAACCACAAATTATTGTACTATTATTTTTTGTTTCATAAATATTACGTCTATT
>DUVT01000072.1 GCA_012840905.1 Acholeplasmataceae bacterium | reverse complement strand
TTTAGTAAATCCCTAACATCATCACGAATATTCTTATTTCTTAAAACATGAATCTTTAAATAATTTTTATAAAAATCACGTTTAACAGTTAAATTATTTGTATCTTCAAAAGGTTTTAAATATTTCACACAGAAACGATATGCTTCCTCATATAAATCCATTTCGATTAAAAGGGATATATATTCATTTGCAATACTTAAATAGTCTTCTGTTAGTTCATGGATATTTTTAAAGAAGTCTTGGAAACTATGTTTTGCATGTTTAAAGTTCTTTTCTAATATAGAAAGTTTTGCATTTAAATAATTGCAATATAAGATTCCTTCATCATCTTCTAGCTTGTACACTAAAGTAATACAATCATTAAGAGTTTGTTTAGCTTCTTCTATTTGTCTTTGATCAATATATAACTTAGTCATATTACTCAAAGTTAAAGCTCTTAGGGAATCATTAGGATAATTGTTTAAAATTGCTTTTAAGTTAAGAAGAGCTTTATCTTTTTGGTTTAATTCTGCATAAATATATGCCATTTCTAAATACCAACGATTTACTTCATCAATATTTTCTAAATCGATGAAATTACGTTTCATAAAAGCATAACGATAAGCACTTTTATAATTTTGTTTTTGAATAAAAATATATATATATCTTTCAAGTAATGAGATATAAATCTTTTGGAATACGACATTGTCAATATTATTAAATAGCTTGTTTGCAATATTTAAAGCATCATCATATAGACCTTCATTAATATATAAATCAATAATTAAAATGTCTGCAAGATATAAATATTCTTGATTCATTTGAATCTTACATTCATTTTTAAAATTTAAAATATCATTAAAGTCCGACAGGTTTAGTTGTTTGTTTGTTAGTTCAATATAAGCTTCTTTAATGTTCATTAATATCCACCTCATATTTATCTCATATTCTTATTATACCATAAATGCCAAAACTTGTAATCATTTTTCGAAAGATAAGATAAAAAAGAAAAAAAAGAGACAATATCTCTTCTTTTAAAATTCTAAATTTATAGTTACAGGCCCATCATTAATAAGGTGGATTTGCATATTTTCACCAAATATACCTTCGTAAACATTTAAATTATATTTTCTTAATTCTTCATTAAACTTTAGATATAAATGGTTAGCTTCATCTGGTTTCATACTTTCTACAAACGATGGACGATTGCCATCCTTAGTATTAGCATATAAAGTAAATTGGGAAATAGATAATACTTCACCATTTACTTGAGAAATATTTAAATTCATTTTTCCATTATCATCTTCAAAAATTCGAAGATTAGCAATTTTTCTAGCCATTTTAACTACATTTTCTAGTGTGTCACTGCGCGTAAAGCCAACTAAAAGTAAATAACCTTTTTCAATTTTAGATACTACTTCATCATTAACAACGCAACTAGCACTTTTAACTCTTTGAACAACTACTCTCATTTAATTACCCTATCTATATTATATACATCTGATATTTTATATACATTTGCAATTACATTATTTAGAACTTGTGTATTTGCAACTGTAAATCTAATTTTAGTTAATAAATCTCCATCTTTATTCACATTTGAAGAAATACCAAGTAATTGAATAGCGTAACTATTCATTAAGTTAATCATTTCCGCAACAATATTTCTGCGATCAAATGATAGAACACTTATCATAGTTTCATATGGTCTCTTTTGGGCTTCATCATCCCAAATAACTTCAATAAAGCGATCTTTTTCAATGTTTTTAGCATTATTACATTCTAGACGATGAACTACAATCCCATGACCTTTAGAAACAAAGCCAACAATATTATCATTGTAAACAGGATGACAACAGTTAGCTAATTTTACTTGAGCTTTATCTAACCCTGGGACAATAATTCCCCATTCATTAGAAGTTTTCTTTGATTTTCTAGTTTCAAAAGCTTCGGTTAATTGTTTGATTAATGTTTGTTCATCAAACTTTTCTACTTTACCACTAATCTTATTTAAAGATGATTTAGCACTAATATTTCCTTTACCTACTTCATAATAGAAATCATCTAAAGTATTTACTCCGTACTTAGAGAAATATTGTGATACTAATTTATCATCAAGTTTAAAATTAATATTTTCAGCTTTACATGCTTTTTCGTATTCTTCTTTACCTTTTTCAATTAATTCATCACGTTTACGTTTATTTAAGATAGAAATAATCTTGTGTCTTGCGTGGGAAGTTTTTACTATTTTAACCCATGCTTCACTTGGACCATTGAAATTCTTAGAAGTCTTTATTTCTACAACATCACCAGTTTTAAGTTTATATGTCAGTGGTACAATCCTATTATTTACGATTGCACCAACTGTTGTATTACCTACTTCAGTATGAATTCGGTAAGCAAAATCTAGTGGTGTTGCTCCAGTAGGAAAATCTAAAACGTCACCTCTCGGAGTAAAGACATATACATTTGCACTAAAAATATCTTCTTTAATTTTATCTAGTGGATCACTATCTTCATCATTCATTTCTACATAAGATAATAACTCTTTATACCATTTAAGTTTTGCAGATATTTCCATCTGTTCTTTTTCAGGTGTATAATTTTTATTATCTTCTTTATAAGCCCAATGAGCAGCAACCCCAAACTCTGCAATCTCGTCCATTTCAAATGTACGAATCTGAATTTCGTAAATCTTTCCACCTAATCCCACTATTGTAGTGTGAAGAGATTGATAAAGATTTGGTTTTGGTGTCGCTATATAATCTTTAAATCTTCTCGGAAGTGGAGTCCATAAACCATGAACTAAACCTAAAACTAAATAACAAGTTTCGATCGATGGAACTAAAATTCTTAATGCCATTAAGTCATAAATTTCATCAAACTCAAGATCTTTTTGAGTCATTTTCTTATATACACTATATATATTTTTAATTCTACCTTTTATTTCATAACTTGTAATATTATTAGTTTTTAAAAGCTCTTCGATTCGGTGTTCCATCTTACCGATATCTTCTTCTCTAACAGCTCTTTGTTTTGTTATTTGTTCTGTTAAAGCTTTATATTCTTCTGGGTGTAAATATCTAAATGCAGTATCTTCAAGTTCAGCTTTAATTCGATACATACCTAGCCTATGAGCAAGTGGCGCATACAAATCCATCGTTTCTTGTGCAATTTTAACTTGCTTTTCTGGAGTTTGAAACTCTAAGGTACGCATATTGTGAACTCTATCAAGTAGTTTAACTAAAACAACCCTAATATCTTTTGCCATAGCAAGTAATATCTTTTGGTGAGTTCTTGCTAAGGTTTTTTCTTTTGTTAAGTATTTTAACTGACCAATTTTAGTAACGCCATCAACTATTGTAACAACATCTGTTCCAAACTTTTTAGTAAGTTCTTCTTTTGTAACATCCGTATCTTCTAAGACATCATGTAATAATCCAGCTGCAATAGTTATTGGTGAAGATTGGATTTCAGCAAGCATATAAGCAACTTCGAGAGGATGTTGAATATATGGATCCTTAGATTTTCTAAATTGACCTTCATGCTTCTCTTTAGCAAATTCATAAGCATCCATTATTAGATCGAGATTTTTTTGTTTCTTCAAATATTCACTTGCCTTAGCAATCACATCTTCAATTGTTACCGATCTATTCATATTCATACCTCCTTTCTCAAGTTTCTTATTTTTGTTTTTAATACTGTGTTAACACCTTGATTGGATACTCTCTAATTAAGTCGCGACCTTTTAGATCAACTAGTTCTACCAAAAAACCAATTCCTACAACAGTTCCGCCTAGTTTTT
>DUVT01000010.1 GCA_012840905.1 Acholeplasmataceae bacterium | reverse complement strand
GATTTTCTACTAAATAGTAAAGCATTAGAGCTCCAATTTGATTTCCATCAATTATTTTATATTCATCGTTATCTTTATATGCGATGCCAATTCGATCAGCATCGGGGTCTGTTGCAAGACACAAATCAGCATCATTTGCTTTTGCATACCTAATCGCATAAGTAAATGCATCCTTATCTTCAGGATTAGGAGATTTTACAGTTGAGAAGTTCGGATCAGCAACACACTGTTCATCAACTAATATTACATCATATCCTAATTCATTTAATAATCTTTTTCCTAGTTTCCAACTAGTTCCATGAAGTGGTGTCAAAACAATTTTGAAGGAAGTTGAATCTAGTTTATTTACACTTAGCTTTTTAGCTTCACTAATATATGCATCATTAACATTATCATCTAAAACTTCAATTAATCCTTCAGCTACTAAGTCTTTATATGGTTTTGGATTCAAGGAAAAAATATCTTCTAACTTACTTGCTTCATCAATTACTTCTTTTGCTAGTTCAGGACTTAACTGACTACCATCATTTGCATAAACTTTATAGCCATTATAGATTGGCGGGTTGTGACTTGCAGTTATTACAATCCCACCGCTTGTTTTTAAATATCTGATTGCAAAAGAAAGTACAGGAGTTGGCGTAATCTCTGGGAAAAAATATACTTTTATTCCCATACTTGCTAGAAGGCTTGCAGAACTTTCAGCAAACAATCTTGAGTTTTTTCTATTATCATATGCAATTACAACTGTTGGATTATTAAAATGATTAAGTAAAAACTTTGCATAACCATAATTGGCTTTATTTAGGGTGTATATATTCATCCGATTTATCCCGACACCCATTATCCCTCTAATTCCACCAGTTCCAAACTCTAAATGTTTATAGAACGCATCATTAATTTCTTCCTCACTTAAACTATTAAGTTCTTCCTTTAGATCTTCGCTTAAGCCTTCATAATTCTTCCACTTTATATACTCTTGCATACTTCCCTCCACACTTTACTCATAATCAGTAAAGATTACATCTATAATTATAATCAAATTAAATTTCGGATTAATTCTTTTTGCTTTTTTATTAATTTTATCAATTAAGTCTTTTTCATGAATTTCAAAATAATCTGGAACCTCGAGATCAAATATTACATTTATATTATTACTACCTTTTACAATTCGAAAATCATGAAAATTCAATACTGGGTCAATCGATTTTACAATCTCTTCAAATTGCTTCTTAATTGTTAGTGTATATTCATCTTTTGTTTCGACAGGATCCATATGAATAACTAAATTAGTTTGGTATTTATCATTAATATAGCGTTCAATGCTATCAATTAAGTTATGACTTTCTAAAACATTATTAGCTGCATCAACTTCTACATGGACTGTAATAAAAGTCTTTCCAGGGCCATAAGTGTGAACAACTAAATCATGATAGCCTAAAACACCTCGAAAACTTAATATATCATAGCAAACTTTTTCAATAAACTTAGCATCTGGTGCTTCTCCGATTAATGGTGAGATTGTCTCTTTTACTAGTTTAACCCCACCAATTAAGATAAAGATTGCAACAACTACAGTCATATAACCGTCAATATTAAGTTCAAAAAAGTTAGTAACTAATAAAGATATTACAACTGCTGTAGTTGTAATAACATCATTTAAGCTGTCTACTGCTGCAGTAAGTAATGCTTTTGAATTAATAAGTTTACCACTTCTTCTGTAATATAAGTATTGCCAGACTTTAAGAAGAATTGAAAAGCCAAGAAAAATTAATAAAAATTTAGATATTAATAAATCTGTTGGTTTGATAATTTTCTCAATTCCAGTTTTAAAAAGCGAAGCTCCGATAAATAAAACTAAAAAAGAAATAATTAATCCAGTTACATATTCAATTCTTTGGTGTCCAAATGGATGGTCCCTATCAGCGGGTTTTGCAGCCATTTTAAAGCCGATAAAAGTTATAATCGATCCTAGCGCATCTGATAAGTTATTAAGTCCATCAGCAATTATAGCCATAGAAAGTGATAAAACACCTGCAATTATCTTAATTATACTTAAGAGTACATTTGTAATTATTCCTACTATACCTGCAAGTTTACCATAATTGTTTCTAACTTTTGGATCATGAATATTTTTATAGTCTTTTATAAATATTTTAGGTAATAATTTTATCATAACATCACTCTTATATAATATGTATTTTACTCCATTTTTAAAATTTATTCAAGTTAAAATAAAAGAACCTCTTTCTAAGAGGCTCTTATAAAAATTTCAGTTTTCTTTTTTAGATAAATAATCAACAATATCTTTTACTGTGCGAATGTTTTGTGCTTCTTCATCACTCACTTGCACATCAAACTCATCTTCAATAGCCATAATTAATTCTACTGCATCTAAGCTATCAGCGCCAAGATCTTGAGTAAGATCTGATTCTAATTTTATTTCTTCTTCTTTAATATTTAATTCAGTAGCAATTAACTTTCTAACTTTTTCAAATACCATAATTATTTCCTCCTGATTTTGTATATATTATTATAAATTAGTCTTCGCTTTTTGTCAATTAGAAAAAGGTTTTACTTATCTATAATAACAAATTTAATTGCTTTTGGAACAACACTAATTGTTATTTCATTTGTTTTATTCATTTCACCATCAATTGCATAATTGACTGGTTTAGCTGTTTTGATTGTACAAACACTACCTCGTTTATAGAGAATGTAATCTTTTAATTTTGGTTCATCTAAGTGAGTTCCACGTTTATAAAATTTTATAAATCTCACAAATTTTGATCTACTTACCTTTTTTACAACAACTACATCAAGTAGACCATCATTTACTTTAGCCTTAGGTGTACAATAGAAACCACCGCCATAGCAAATCGCATTTGCAACTGCAGTTAATACTCCATTTCCATCATAGACTAAATTATCATCAACATAAACTTGCATTTCTGTTGTTAACTTATGAAAGAAGCTAACGATAACACCTAAAATGTATGCACCCTTACCAGTAACTAAAGGTAATCTTTTATATTTAATCATCCTTTCAGCAACATTTGCATCAAAACCAAGATTAAATATATTTACTCCGAATCTGCCATTTAGTTTTAGTAAATCAACTTCAACAGTTTTTCCATTAACTAAATTTTCAAGATCTAAATACTCTTCTTTGGTACCAAAGTATTTAATGAAGTCATTACCTGAACCAGATGGATAACAGGCAACACTTACATTGGAAAATCCATAAGCACCATTAATAACTTCATTTAAAGTTCCATCGCCACCGCAACTATAAAATCTAATTTCTTTGTCTTGGTTATTTTCCGAGTACTCTCTTACAAACTTTTTTGCATCTAACGGAGCTTTTGTAACATATATTTCATAGTCATGATCTTTTAGGGTTGTTGTTATTTTTTCAGTAAGTTTTTTTGTAATATCTTTCTTCCCAGCAGTAGGGTTGATTACAAAAACGTGTTTCATATAATATAATTTTCTCCTAATCGATACTCATAATTTTTCGTTTTACAAAAGCATAGAAATCAAGGTTAATGTGTTCTACTAGTAAGATAGGCATATTATTTATATAACCATCTAATAAAACAAGTTGCATTTTAACACATTCTAAGCTAGAGGATAATTTATATAGTTTTAAGGTTTCACGAAAGATATCTTCTTCGTCAAACTCAAACTCAAAATTTTTAAAACCTAATCTCGCATTTTCTTCATCATATTTGGTTCTAATTATGATTCCTAAATATTTTAATAACTCTCCCGCAAGGCTAAAAGAATACAGTTCATCTTTTCGAAGATATGCTTTACGAAACTCTAGTGCAGTAAATAGCATCTCTTCTACTAAACTTCCAATTTCTTCTGGACTATAGATTGCAGGCAAAAATTCATAGTTTTCTAAATATTTCTTAGGATCATAAATAACTACTATTTTATCTTCATAAGTTAAGTTTGTTAATGTATGAAAAGATAAATTTACAATTAAGTCAACTTCA
The DNA here is from genome assembly GCA_012840905.1 of Acholeplasmataceae bacterium. GTDB lineage: Bacteria > Bacillota_I > Bacilli_A > ML615J-28 > CAG-698 > DUVT01. The sequence continues at coordinate 2,977 of DUVT01000010.1, read as the reverse complement.
TATACACAAACTATTTTATTTTTAAAAGATCTACTATGAAGAATGCTTGAATATGATTCTAGGTAGTTTAGGGCTTTTATGCGAAAGCTAGAAAGATTTTCCTCTTCTACAATCGCATATAAATCGATGTTTGAGTATTCATCTTCGCTAGCTCTTGCAAGTGAGCCTTTTAAGTAAACAGTTTCAGCCAAACCATCCTCGATTATTGCTTTTACAATAATTTCAACCGCTTCATATTGGCGCATTTACTTCACCCTACTTATATTAATATTGTTTTTATGCTTTTTCATGTGGAGGAATCATTGATAATTCCACTCTGCCTTTTGCAACATCTACAGAAACAACCCAAACCTTAACAATTTGGCCTACACTTACAACATCAAGTGGATGTTTAATGTATTTTTTGCTCATTCTAGATAAGTGAACTAATCCATCTTCTTTAACACCGCAGTCAACGAAGGCACCAAAGTCAACTACATTACGTACTGTTCCTTGTAATTCCATACCTTCTTTTAAGTCTTCGATTTGTAAAACATCACTACGTAAGATTGGTTTATCAAACTTATCGCGTGGGTCTCTTAAAGGTGCAACAAACGCATCAAGAATATCATTGAATGTATATTCTCCAACGTCTAAACCTTCTCTTAATTTTGCTTTATCTGCTTTTTTAACTGCTTTAACTAATTCATCAGTTCCAATATCATCTTTAGTAAAGCCAAGCTTTTCTAAGATTTTATTTGCGATTTCATAACTTTCAGGGTGAATAGCTGTCATATCAAGTTTTTCAACCCCGTCAGGAATACGTAAGAAACCAATGGATTGTTCAAGAGTTTTTTCACCGATTCCTTTAATTTCTTTAATATCATCACGACTCTTAAACATACCATTTTCATCACGGTGATTTACAATAAGTTTTGCAAATCTTGCGTTTAAGCCAGATACTCTTTGTAATAAAGAAACTGATGCACTATTTATATTTACACCTACACTATTAACTGCATCTTCTACAACGTTATCAAGTGTAGTTGATAATTTGCTTTGACTAACATCATATTGGTATTGACCAACACCAATTGATTTTGGATCAATTTTAACTAATTCTGATAATGGGTCTTGAAGACGACGCGCAATTGATACTGCAGATCTTTCTTCAACCTCATAATCAGGGAATTCTTCTCTTGCAAGATCACTTGCAGAGTAAACACTCGCTCCAGCTTCGTTAACGATAATATAATTAACTTCTTTGTTTTTACCGCTTTCTTTTAATAAATCAGCAATAAAACTTTCTGTTTCACGGCTAGCTGTTCCGTTACCGATTGCGATAACTTCAACTTTATATTTATTTATAAAGTCTAATACTGTTTTAGTTGATTTTACAATTCTTTCTTCAGATACATCTTCACCTTTTGTAATTTGGTGAGGATAAATTACTCCCTTATCAAGAACTTTGCCAGTTTCATCAACTACAGCTAGTTTACAACCTGTACGATAAGCTGGGTCAACTCCAAGCACAACTTTTCCTTTCATTGGTGGAGTTAATAAGTAATTCTTTAAGTTTTCTGCGAATACCTTAATTGCTTGGTCTTCTGCACGTTCTTTTAATTCTGCACGAATTTCTCTTTCAATTGAAGGCTTAATTAAGCGTTTATAAGCATCTTCAATGGCTTTTTCTACATATTGTACAGTTACACTATTTTCATTTGTAATAACATTTCTTCTTAAGAATCTCATTACTCGTTCAAATTCTTCTACGATTGAAACTCTTAATACTTTTTCTGCTTCACCGCGGTTAATTGCAAGAACTCTATGTTCTTTAATTGTACTAATTGGTTCTTGATAATCATAGTACATTTCATAAACGCGTTTTTCATCTAAAGTTTTATCTCTAACTACTGTAGCAATTTCACCTGTACGATGGAATAATGCACGAATCCATTTTCTATATTTAGCTTCATCTGAAACTCTTTCAGCAACAATATCCATTGCGCCTTGTAATGCTTCTTCAACATTTTCAACAACAGTTCCAGCTTTTTTAGCTTCTTCTGTAATTTCTGCTGTTACATATTTAGCCGCTTCAACTTCTACATCACCAGACTCCGGGAAACTTAATAAATAATCTGCAAGTGGCTCCAAGCCTTTTTTAATCGCTTCAGTAGCTCTTGTCTTACGTTTTTCTTTATATGGCCTATAAATATCTTCAATTTCAGATAATTTATTGGCAGCAATAATTTCTTTCTTTAACTCTTCAGTTAATTTCCCCTTTTCTTCAATTAGCCTCATTACTTGTTCTTTTCTTTCAGCTAATTTTTGTCCATAATCCCATTCTTGATAGATCGCTCTGATTTGTTCTTCGTCTAAGCCCCCTGTAGCTTCTTTACGATAACGAGCAATAAATGGTACTGTAGCCCCTTCTTCAATTAACTTTAACACAGCATTAATTTGACTAACTTTTACATTTTGTTCTTCTGAAATTTTCTTCAATAATTGGTCATTAATGTATTGATTTTCCATAATTTATATATATCCTCCAAAAATTTATAACATTATTATTATATCATTAACTAGTTAGAATTTCAAACTTTTTAGCGAACTGATTGCTTTATTAGCGATAATACCTTAAATAGTGTAAATAATGTCGCTCTAGTTCTAATCATATTGCGATTTCCACGAAATTGTTTATGAAAAACATGTAGTTTGTTATTTACGATAATTCCAAAGTATACTAATCCGATTTTGTCTTCTTCACCATCAGGTCCTGCATAGCCCGTAGTTGCAACAACAATATCTGCATTAGTTTCTTCTTTTAGACCTGCTACCATTTCAATTACAACTTCTTGGCTAACAGCACCAAATTTGTTCAGTGTTTTATTACTTACACCTAAATATTTTATTTTAGCTTCATCACTATAAGTAACTAAACTTTCTTTTAAGTGCTTACTTACACCACTAACATTTACTAGATGAGATGCAATCATTC
>DUVT01000071.1 GCA_012840905.1 Acholeplasmataceae bacterium | reverse complement strand
CTAATAATCTATTTAGAGTTAAGGGAAGATATAATACTAAAGAACTAGATTTAGAGATTGTTTTAGAAGATGAAAATGCAGTATATGAAGTAATTGGCAATGAAAACATTAAAGGTAATGATGTAGTTACAATTCTTGTAACAGCAGAAGATGGACAAACAGTAAGTACATATTACATTACTATAGAAAAAGATTTCTCAATGTTGTATTTAATAATAAATACAATTATCTTCGCTATTATCATCCCAACAATCGGTACAATTGTAACGAATGTTCTAGAAAAGAGAAGGTATATCCTTATGTAAAAATAAGGCAAGTGCATTATATGCACTCGCCTTTTCTTTAATTTTTTTACTATCATTTAGCTTATTTATGGTATAATAAATAAGATAGGAGATGACATAATGGCAGATATTGCAATTATTGGTTTAAGTGGAAATTCCATATTTTTAGAAGTAGAAGAATTTCATAATCCAGGTGAAACAATTATCGCAAAAAGACTTCATACTGAACCGGGTGGTAAAGGCTATAATCAAGCAGCATGTTTGCTTAAACTTGGTTCAAGCGTAGCTTACCTATCTACAATAGGTACTGATCAGGCTGCTAAGGATTGTTATCACTACTTAAATCAAAAACATGCAACACTCTATTTTGAAGAAGTGATAGATGAAAAAACCGCTTTAGCAACAATTCTTACTGATAAACACGGAAATAATCAAGTTACTGTTTATCCAGGTGCTAGTAAACATTTATCACTTAATCATTTAAAGAAGTTTCAAAAAGAAATAGAAAGTGCGAAAGTATTATTATTAACTTTAGAATTACCTTTAGAGATAGTAAATGAAGCAATAAAAATTGCAAATGGGAAAAATGTAAAAGTTGTATTAAATCCAGCACCTTATAAAAAAGATTTTAAAAATATTTTTAACTGTGACTATTTAATTCCAAATGAAATTGAAGCCAAACAATTGTTTGGATTAAAACTAACTGATAATATATTTGATAAAGTTACTTATATAAAAGAAAATTATTTGAAAGAAAACTTAAAAGGAATTATAATTACATTAGGTAGTAATGGTTGTTTATATATAAGTAAAAATATGAGTAAACATATTTCTGGAATTCAAGTAGATAGCTTAGATACAACTGGTGCAGGAGATGTTTTCAATGCAACCTTTACCCATTTTTATAAAGAAGGTGTAGAAATTGAAATAGCTATTGAGTATGCTAATATAGCAGCAGCTATGTCTACAACTAAGAAGCATGTCTTAAATTCCCTTCCTGAGTTAGATGAAATATTAAAAACGAAAAAAATCTAAGGAGATTTTATGGAATTTATAAGTTTGAAAATTATTAATTATTCAGTAACAGAAATTTTAATTGCCTTTGGCTTTACAATAATCGCAGGTCTATCTACAGGGTTAGGTAGTTTGATTGCAATCTCTACAAAACGAACAAATACAAAGTTTTTATCAATTAGTTTAGGCTTTTCAGCTGGGGTAATGCTTTATGTATCGTTTGTAGAAATATTTTTTAAAGCTAAAGATGCAATTATTCTTGATTTAGGCGAAAAACTCGGCTCATGGATTACTGTTATTGCATTTTTTGGGGGAATGGTTTTAATTGCATTAATAGATAAGTTAATTCCTAAACCCCAAAATCCACATGAAGCATCTTCAGTTGAAGAACTTGAGAGTTTGAATTTAAGTCCTGAAGAGTTACAAGAAAGTAAAGAAATTATTAATTCTAATAATTTAATGCGTATGGGTGTGTTTACTGCGCTTGCTATTGCAATTCATAATTTTCCAGAAGGAATTGCAACATTCTTATCAGCTTTAAACAATCCAAAACTTGCAGTTGCAGTTACCTTTGCAATTGCAATTCATAATATTCCAGAAGGGATATCAGTCTATATTCCAATTTACTATGCTACGGGTTCTCGTAAAAAAGCATTTATGTATTCATTTTTATCAGGATTAGCAGAACCAGTTGGTGCAATAGTAGGGTTTTTAGTTTTGAGCCCATTCTTAACAAACACTCTCTTGGGGATATTGTTTGCAGCTGTAGCGGGAATAATGGTATTTATTTCTGTTGATGAATTACTTCCTGCAGCTAGAGAATATGGTGAAACCCATCTTTCAATTTACGGGATGGTTGGGGGAATGGCTGTAATGGCTGTTAGTTTATTACTTTTTATTAACTAAATAAGTAAGTAAATGTAGCATTACAAGCTAGTGGTGTAACTACCACTGTAAATAAAGGTAAAACTTTACCTGGTTTATTTAGAAAGGATAAAGATGAAGAAATTAGTTATATTTGATTTAGATGGAACAATTTTAGATACATTAGGTGATTTAAAAAATAGTGTAAATTATAGTTTAAAACAAAAAGGTTTAAAAGAAAAGACAACTGAAGAAATAAAGACATATGTAGGGAATGGAATTGAGATGTTAATGCGTCGTGCCCTACCAAGTAATATTAGTGAAGAAGAATTTCAAGAAAGTTTTAATATTTTCAAAACTCATTATGAAGCGAATATGCAAAACGAAACTGCACCATATGATGGAATTATCGAAGTTATGAAAAGCTTAAAATCACAAGGATACTTAATAGCAGTAGTAAGCAATAAATTCCAAAGTGGTGTAGATGAGTTAGTTGAAAAGTTTTTTAAAGATTCAGTTGATATTGCTGTTGGTACTAGTGAAAAAATAAAAGCAAAACCAGATCCAGCTGCGATTAAATATGTCTTTGAAAAGTTAGGTATAGAAGGAACTAGTGATATTTACTTTATTGGAGATAGTGAAGTAGACATTCAAACTGCTAGAAATGCGAATTTGAAAGTTATTTCAGTAAGTTGGGGTTTTAGAAGTAAAGAACATTTAATGAAATTTAATCCTGACTTTTTAATTGATGAAGTAAAAGATATATTAAATATTATAAAATAAAATAATACATGCAAGTTAAGCAATGTGATTTGGATGTTTTTTCTACTTTTTTCGATATTTTATTCACAAAGCTCTTAATAAATGATATAATAGATTCGTGATGGAAAAATACTAGATGTCGATTGGAGAATGGTATGAACAACAACTCTTATTTGAAACTAATTAATCACAATAAATTAGGTTTTTCATTATATGAGGTAGATGAAAAATCTAGAATAACACCAAATTTCAAACAACTACAAACAAATGAATTATTTTGGGAAATTGTTGGCGAGGATTTTAATTTAACCAATCATCCTGAGATTTATATTAATTGTAT
>DUVT01000070.1 GCA_012840905.1 Acholeplasmataceae bacterium | reverse complement strand
TAGAATTTGATTATAATTTATTGAATTATAGACAAATTGTGTTATAATATGATTATGAAAAGGAATAAGGTTATGAAGATTGCACTAATTGCTCACGATAAGAAAAAACCAGATATGATAAAATTTGCAATGGATAACAAGAAGTTTTTGGAAAAACACTACCTTGTTGCAACAGGAACGACAGGAAAATTAATTAAAGAAAAAACAGGTTTAGAAGTTTATTGTTATAAGTCAGGACCACTTGGTGGTGACCAAGAAATTGGTGCTCTTGTTGCCAATGGTGAAGTTGATATGGTGTTTTTCTTTCGAGATCCATTAACATCACAACCGCACGAACCAGATGTAAATGCACTACTGCGTTTATGTGATGTTTATGAAATCCCCCTTGCAACAAATAAAAATACTGCATTTCATTTGCTGAGATAGAAGGTGAAAGTATGATAGATACAATTAGACAGCTTTTGGAGACACACTTTTATACAGTCTTTATATTGGGAATCACAGTTTTAGCTTTTCTTACATTAGGAATAATGTTAAGAAATATTAAAACTAGTTTTGTCCCATTATACTTTTTAGTGTTGTTGCTTGCGGGATTCATTTATGCAATATACAATCGCTATAAATATGATGGTTTAGCAGAATTAATTTTAGGAATATATTTAGTAATAGCATTAATTTATAATTTTGTAATGTATTTAATTACAGTATGCAATTCAAAAAAATACTATGCTATTATTAAAGCATCGCCTACAGTAGATAATACAATCCTTGCTTATTTAAATAGCAGAGGTAAATTAATTTACTATACTGAAGAATTATTGAAACTTGTGACAGTTGAAAAGCCAAAAGAGGTTAAGCACTCTATCAATTATGTTTATGTTGAAGATAAACAATTATCATTTAATGGCTTTTTAAAGGCTCTTGCAAAACCGGTTGAAGAAGACTTCGATGCTGTAATTGAATTAAGTAATTCAAGAGAATTAAAACTTGCTTTAGCAAAACGTAAAATTATTCAAAATGGAAACTTATTAGGTTATATCTTAATAAATAAAAAGCCTAAGTTAAATATTTCAGTTAAAGAAGAAAGAGTTCAAACTCCAACATCTATTAATTTAGTTACAGAAGCAATGGCCCTTTATGAAAACAATAAATTTGTTTTAAATAAACGAATGCAAAGTTTATTAGGTGTTGAAGAAGTAGCTAACTTAGATGAATATATAGTGGTTGAAGATCGTGTTCAACTAGATAAACGTGCAAAAGCTGAAGGCGAACAATCGAGAATATATTATCGTATAAATACAAAAGATTCATTTATTTGGTTACAAGAAACAGCAAAAATAAGTAATTCTAAAGTAACTAGAGTTATAAAAGAAACAGAATTTAAAAATCAAATTTATAATTTCTTAGATCAAGCAAATTTGATTAATGATTTAAAACAATTATTGATTACACAAAACAATTTTACATTAATGATGCTCTCACTTGAATCATTAAGTGAAGTTAAAAATCGTTATGGTCGTGCATTTAGTCTAGTCTTTGCAACAAAGTTCTTTGGTAATTTAAAAGATGAAATTCGCGATCTTAAAGTATATGATGTGGGTTATTATACATATGCATTCGTTTTGAAAAATGGCGAAACATATAATGAAGTAATCAAAGACTTACATAATAACACATCAAAAATATTAAGTTCGACAGTAAGTTTCAACGATGTAAGTTTTGATATAAAAGGGCATGTAGGAATTGTTGAAGCAAGAAATGTTAATAATCCTACACCTGAAGTTATGGTTGAACTTGCAAAGAAAACACTAGATTTAGCTAAAAATAAAAATTATAGTAATGATTATAGTATTTATATTTCAAGAAAGAAGGAACTTGAAGAAGAACTTAGAAATGTCGATTTAAGTGATGACTTTATTAATAGACTAAAATAAGGACTATTTACAATAAATAGTCCTTTTGGATTTTAAAATTAAGAGGTAATGATATGTTTGATGTAGTGTTATTAATGGCCGGTAGGGGAACTAGAACTGGCTTAGATTATAATAAGGTATTATATAAGATTAATAATAAACCAATTTTTCGTTATTCATTAGATACATTTTTGGAAATTGAAGAATGTAATCGAATTGTTCTTGTAATTAATCCAGAAGAAGAAGCAGAAATAAAAAGTTTAATTTCTGATGTAAACTTGAAAAAAATCAAAATTGTCAGTGGCGGAAACATGCGACAAGACAGTGTATATAATGGTATAATAGAGTGTAATAGTGAAGTCGCTTTAATTCACGATGCAGCAAGACCACTCATTACAAAAGGGATTATTTTAAATGTATATAGAAAAACTCTTGTCTATAGTGCAGCAGTTACAGCAATTAAGACAATTGACACAATTAAAGAATTAAGGGATGGGAAACTGATTACTCTTGATAGGGAAAAACTATATAACATCCAAACTCCCCAAGGTGTTAATTTAGATAAATTCAAAAATGCACATCTAAAAGCTAAAGATGAAAAATTCTATTCAACTGATGATGTTAGTTTACTAGAAAAGTATTATAATATATCACCAACAATAGTTGAAGGGTCTATTTATAATTTTAAAGTTACTACTAGTTTTGATCTAGAAATAATGAAAAAATTATTAGAGGAGTGAATATATGGACTATCGAATTGGTCATTCTCATGATACACATAAATTTGGAGAAAACCGCAAACTAATATTAGGGGGTGTAAAAATAGATTATCATTTAGGTCTAGTTGGTCATTCTGATGCTGACTGTGTACTTCATGTTGTATGTGAGTCTATCCTTGGTGCTTTAGGGTTAGGTGATATTGGTTCGCATTTCGCAGATACAGATCCAAAGTATAAAGATATGGATTCGAGTTACTTTGTTATTGAAGCTAGAAGGTTAATGGAAAGCCATGGTTATGATATAAATAATATGGATATTACTATCTATATTGAAAAACCAATTCTTAGACCTTATATTGGAAAGATAAAATTAAATATCGCAAAATTGCTTGAAGTAGAAGAAGATGTAATAAATGTAAAAGCAACACGTGGCGAAGGTCTAGGATTTATTGGTAGAGGTGAAGGTGTCTCTGCAGAATGCGTTGTTTTGCTTAAAAGTGCAAATATTAAGTAGTCTAAGTAAAACTTAGACTTTTTTAATAAATATCCAATGTAAGCGCTTTATATATAATAAAATACGGAATATTTTAAAAAGAGAGCGTTTTCTTTTAAATATCTATTGCATATTGGAATATAATAGTGATATAATAATCAAAATACAAAAAAGGAGATTAGTTATGATCAAGTTAGTAGTTAACACATTTTACTACTTTTATTACTTTCTAAGAAGATGTCATGTAAATACACTTCTTGGCTTTTTCTGATGGAAGTAAGTCATAACTAGTTTCAAGTGTTATTACATGATATCGAAAGTATATCATTTAAGTAATAACACTTAATTATTAACTCCCTGGTTTAATAGTGGTTTTGTGTTATTACTTAGATAACACAAATTTTTATTATCAAGGAGGAAATAGTGAGGTTAAAAAAATTATTTGTATTATTATTGATTATGCCTATAATGTTAGCATTAATAGGTTGTGGTGACGATAAAGTCGAGATCGGCATTTTACAATACCTAGAACATAATGCGTTAAGTGAAGCACGTCGTGGCTTTATTGATGGATTAAAAGAAGAAGGATTTGTAGATGGAGAAAACATCAAATTTAAAGTTTTAAATCCTGAAACTGATGCACCTACTATGACAATCATGAGTAAGGAGTTAGTAAGAAGTAGTGACCTAATTCTTGCTATTGCTACACCAGCTGCAATTAGTGTAGCGAATGAAGCAAAAGACCAAGGTAAAAATACACCAATTCTATTTACAGCCGTAACAGATCCTGTAACTGCTAGTTTGATTCAAAGTAATGAAAAACCAGGTGGCAATGTTACAGGAACAAATGATATGAATCCAATTAAAGAACAAATTGGTTTAATTGAAGAATTAGGATTAGAAGTTGAGAAATTAGGAATTCTTTATACTGCAAGTGAAACTAACTCAGAAGTTCAAGCGAACTTAGCAAAAGCAGAAGCTGAAAAGCTAGGTCTTGAAGTAGTAGTTAAAACGATACAGTCAGTTAGTGATTTACAACTTGTTGCAAATCAGCTAGCTAGTGAAGTTGATGTAATGTATATTCCAACAGATAATGTTATTGCTGGAGCAATGACTTCACTAACAGATATTATTGAAACCCATAAAGTTTTAACAATCGTTGGTGAAAGTAATATGGTACACGCAGGAGGCGGTATTACATATGGTGTTGATTACTACCGTCTAGGAAAGCAAACTGCTAAGATGGCAGCAAAAATTCTTAAAGATGGAGTAAAACCAGCAGATATTCCAAGTGTTGGTTTAGAAGAATACTCACTAGTAATAAATTTAAAACAATTAGAAGCAATAGGTATTGAAGTCCCAGAAACCTTATTAGATAAAGCTGATGAGGTTATTCAGTAAATATGAATATTCTTGAATCAATAATGTATATTATTCAAGACGCTATAGAACAAGGCCTTATTTGGGCGGTAATGGCACTAGGAATTTTCGTCTCCTTTCGAATTTTAAACTTTGCAGATTTGACAGCTGAAGGTAGTATAACACTAGGTGGTGCAATCTCAATTAGTTTAATTAGTGCTGGGGTAAATAGTTATCTAGCTATTGTCATCTCATTAATCGGTGGATTTCTAGCAGGTGCCATTACCGGCCTCCTCCACACAAAATTAAAAATTCCTGCAATTCTTGCTGGGATTATAACAATGACAGGCTTGTTCTCAATAAATTTAAGGGTTATGGGTAGAGCTTCTATTGCATTAAAAGATAATAATACAACAATATATTCATTCTTACGTTCAATACTTGAGAATGCGTTTGTTGCAAAAACACTAACTACTCTAGTAGTGGTTATTATAATATTTATATTAATATATTGGTTTTTCGGAACTGAGATTGGAATGGGCTTAAGAGCTACAGGGATGAATCCGAAAATGGCAAGAGCCCAAGGAATAAATACGAATATTAAAATTATATTAGGATTAGCTATCGCAAATGCATTAATCGCCTTAAGTGGTGGATTATATGCACAAGTTCAACGTACTGCAAATATGGATGCAGGAAGAGGAACAATTGTTATAGGGTTAGCCTCAATTATTCTTGGAGAAGTTATCTTCGGAAAGAGAAGTTTTAAAAACTGGTTAATCTCTGTTATTTTAGGAAGTATAATTTTCCAAGCGATACTTGGGATTGCGATTAGAGTTGGATTAAATCCAAATGACTTGAAGTTAGTTCAAGCTATAATTATTGCTATCATTCTAGCACTACCACTAGTGCAGTCAGTTAACAAGAAAATAAAGAGGACGGGGGTAGGCAGTAATGCTTAAAGTTCAAAATGTTACTAAGATATTTAACCCTACCCAAAACAAAGAAGATGAAAGAATAGCACTTAATAATGTTTCGCTTACAATTAATGAAGGGGAATTCGTTACTATAATTGGTGGTAATGGTAGTGGGAAATCTACGCTTTTCAATGTCATTAGTGGTGCGCTAGAAGTTGATAGTGGTAAGATAATTATTGATGGTGAAGAAGTAACTAATTTAAGTGAACATAAACGCGCAAACTTATTAGGTATTGTCTTCCAAGATCCAATGCAAGGGACAGCAGCAAATATGTCCATCATTGAAAACTTACTCATAGCATCCCGTAGAAAAAGAAAAGATACTTTAAAATGGGGCTTTGATAAGAACTTAATAAATGAATTTAGAGAAAGACTTAGCCAATTAAATTTAGGGTTAGAAACTAGATTAAATCAAAAAGTTGGTTTATTATCTGGTGGCCAAAGGCAAGCAATCACATTACTTATGGCTACTTATTCTAACCCTAAAATCCTCCTTCTAGACGAACACACTGCTGCGCTTGATCCAAAGACAGCAAAGATCGTTTTAGAGTTAACGGCAAAAATAGTCAAAGAAAATAAATTAACAACGATAATGATTACTCATAACATGCGAGATGCACTCAAATATGGTAATCGCCTAATTATGTTAGATCAAGGAAGAGTTGTCCTTGATGAAAGCGGAGAAGCAAAAGCAAAACTTACTCCAACAGATTTAATCAAGAAGTTTGATGAAGAAAGAATTGAAATTGTGTATTAAGTAGTAACTAACAATATAAGTTTTTTCATATTTTCCTTTTAAAAGATGGCAATTAATTGCCATCTTTTTTTACGAATTTTCTAAAAATCTGAATTATAAATATATATGATATTGATAAAAGTTAAAACAAAGAGCAAAACTTAAACTATTAAATAATAAAGAAAGGTAATCTAATTATTGAAATTATTCATAAATTTAATATTAGGGATTTTAATAGAGTATATCATTACAAAAAATATGAAAAATAATATATAATAGGCCTGAAGATAGGTGGTGTAATTTATGAAGACGATAGCATTTTACGATACTAAACCATATGATGAGTATTACTTTAATAAGTACAACAAAAACTACAATATTAAATACTTTGATATTAAATTAAATAAAGATACTGCAATTCTTGCAAGCGGATGTGAAGTAGTCGTTGCATTTGTCAATGACAAAATTGATGCTGAAACAATTAAGGTCTTAGATAAGGTTGGCGTTAAGTTAATAGCTATGCGTTGTGCTGGTTATAATAACGTGGATGTAAAAGCAGCTTGGGGGAAAATTCATATCGTAAGAGTACCGAGTTACTCTCCTTATGCAGTAGCAGAACATGCGATGGCTTTACTCTTAGCATTAAACCGCAAGATCCATAAAGCATATAATCGTGTTAGGGATTTTAATTTTAGTTTAAACGGCTTAACAGGATTTGATATGCATGGAAAAACTATTGGTGTTATTGGTACAGGTAGAATTGGTAAAATATTTATAAATATTGCTCGTGGATTTGGGATGAATGTACTTGCATATGATGTGTTCCCTGCGAAAGATAGTGATTATAATTATGTGACTCTAGATGAGTTATATAGAGAAAGTGATATTATTTCCTTGCATGTTCCATTAACTGAAGAATCACAATATATGATAAATAGCGAAAGTATAAGTAAGATGAAAGATGGAGTTATTTTAATAAATGTATCACGAGGTGGCTTAGTCAATTCAGCTGATTTAATTGAAGGATTAAAATCTGGAAAAATAGGTGCAGCTGGCTTAGATGTATATGATGAAGAAGATAACTTATTCTTTGAAGATTTATCTACGTCAATCATTAAAGATGATAAATTTAGAATATTATCAAGTATGCACAATGTAATTGTAACTTCCCATCAAGCTTTCTTAACTGATGAAGCACTTACAAACATTGCAACAACAACATTGAATAATATAGATGAATTCTTTAATAATGGACCACTTGTTAATGAAATATGTTATATGTGTAAAGATAAAGAAAAAGCGATATCTTGTAGAAAGACTCGTGAAGAAAGATGTTTCTAATAGATAAACCCACATCATGAGATGTGGGTTTTATAATCTAAAGTCATCAACTTTTAAGTACTTAAGAGGTTTTTCTTTTTGGGGATTAGGAATTGATATCTCATAAAGAGTTTCATTTACAAATTTATTTGTATGTCTTGTTCTTGCGATATCAGATAAACTTACTACACCAACTGCTTTTTTCGCTTTGTTTGTAACGACAAGTCTTTTAAGTTGATATTCGCCCATTGTCTCAATTGCCTTTTTTACATCCTCCTCAGGTTCTATACAAGCTGGATTAGGTGTCATTACATCATCTACAAAACCTTCAATATTGTTTTTATAAACTGCCCTTATTACAATATCACGATCAGTTAATACCCCTAATACTTCATTTTTATCATCAACTACAACAACCATTCCAATATCATAATCTTTCATTTTTTTCGCTGCACTAACTATACTGTCGAATTTGCTGACTGAGATAACATCTT
>DUVT01000069.1 GCA_012840905.1 Acholeplasmataceae bacterium | reverse complement strand
TAAAGCTTAACATTCTTCATATCACTAGTTAATTTAGTAACTTCATTTTCAAAATTACTATCTAAATACCAACCCACAAACTTATAACCTCTTCTATTTAGACTTGGTAGTGCTACATCATTAACTGTAAGTGGTAAATTACTTAAATCTACAACACTATCAATTTCCGCAAAACAACTTAGTAATCTTTCTGTTCTTTGGAAACTAAATAAAGTTTCATAAGTTAAGCAGAAAAACTTACAAGTATCCACTAGTGATGCCCAACTATTATAGAAGAAATCATTACCATGAATATCTTGTGATGAGTAATCTTCATCTGTTCGCCAGTAAGCAAAGAAAGTTATAATAAATTTAATAAAAGATCTAAACTTATTATTTTTATAGCAATAACCTATAAAGCTTTTTTCGCTTTGGTTTTCTACAATCCCATCCTGATCAAACTCAACATAATATTCATGGAATATATTTGCAAGCCCAGTCATTGTACCTTTGCCATAATTCCAATCAATTGCAATATTTAAAAAATCATTTAAAGGATAGTTTTTCACTTCTGAATCTGGATAGTATTCATGTAAATAATTATAAAACTCTGTAAAAAATTCTCTAAATAAATCTTCTTTAGATGCAAAAACTTCACCTAAATGATATTCAATTTTATCATCTACCTTTTCATAATCTAAAGTTAACTCTAGATTTTCATGAATCGGTTTTGAAAAATCAAATACTTCACCATTATGTAACCAAGCTTTGATAATAATCCCTTTATCATTTAGTTTAGGTCTAGCATATAATATGTTTCCTTCTTTTACTTTTACTTCAGACGCTTCATTATTTAAGCCTACAAACTTTACATTATAATATTTTTCACTCATTTTTATTATACTTCCTTTCTTATACACATAGTATTTATTTTACTACAATAACTCTTTTCTTGCAATTAGAAATTCAAATACATTTTCTAATAATTTAATTAAGGCATTTTGTAGAACTTAAAAATTTATTAAAAAGTTTTGTGGTATGATTGTTTTATTATTATATATAATACAAGTAAAAATTGTAGGAGGAAGTAAATGATTATATGTGATAGTTGTAATAGGGAAATTTCTGAAAATGCATATGTTTGTGATTTTTGTGGAAAGGTTACAATAGCCGGAAAGAAAATGGGGCTTGGCCCAAAAGATTATAGTATATTACTTGGAATATTTGGATTATTAATTTCACTTTTTATACCCTTAATAACTTGGGGGCTTTCTGGAGTTGGCTATAAACAAGCTAAAGAAAATTCTAATAATAAAGGTCTTGCAATCAATACTGTTGCAATAATAATCTCAATAATTTCTATGATTTACTACTTATACCAGTATTTTAAAAGATAAATTAAAAAAGCATTTTATTCCTTTTATATAAAATGCTTTTTTTAATAATTTAGTTTTCTTTTAAAACAGCTATTATTCTAGACTTTGTATAAGTCGTTATCCCTCTAATTAATATAGTTGAACTAATAAAAAATAAAATTTTGATTAATCATAATATTCACTTTCTTCTTTTGCTTCCTTATATTGAATTCTTCCAACAATAAAAAATCCTAAAAATAATATTAGACCAATAATAAAAATATAGAGTTACTTTTCTTCGATTGCTAAAAAGTTACTTCCAATTAAAAATACAAATCCAAGTATCATATTAGATAATCCCCTAAACATTTTATACTGGTACCCTTTCCTAAACATAAACATCTCTCCTCGTTTAATATTCATTAAATATTTATATATAGCAACACATTAATTATATCTAAATTAATTATAAAAGTAAACTATACATTCCTTATTTGGCAATAATATTTGTTATACTAGCTTTTATAAAAGTTTTAAAAATAGGACTAGGTCTAGTTGGTCTTGATTTAAATTCTGGATGAAATTGACATGCAATAAAGAATGGGTGGTTTTTAACTTCAATTATTTCAACAATATCATCCATCTCATTAATCCCTGAAAATACAAGATCACTATTATCAAATATATCTAAATATTTGTTATTAACTTCATAGCGATGTCTGTGACGTTCATAAATTAAATCTTCTTTATATATTTCATATGCAAGTGTATTAGGTTTTATTTTACAAGGATAATTACCAAGTCGCATTGGATTTCCAATACCTACTCTTTGTTCTTTTATATCAATTAATGGCATTGATGTATTTTCATCTAACTCTTTTGAGTTTGCATTACTATACCCTAATACATTTCTTGCATATTCAATTAAAGAGAGTTGTAACCCAAAGCAAATACCAAAGAAAGGAACATTATGTTTTCTTGCATATTCAATTGCAATTAATATCCCTTCAACATCCCTACTACCAAAACCACCTGGAACAATAATTCCAGCATAACTACTTAACATGCTTTCAACATTTTCCTTTGTGATTTTTCCAGAATCTACAGGGACTGTCTCAACTATTACATCATTTGCATAACCTGCATGCTTTAAGCTTTCATAGACAGAAAAATATGCATCTTTTAAATTAACATATTTCCCAACTAAAGCTATTTTAACTCGCTTTTCTAGACTTGATACTTTCAAAACAAAGTTACGCCAGTTAGATAAATCTAGTTCTTTTGCTGGCAAATGAAAGTGTTTCAAAATTACTTTATCTATATTTTGCTTTGCAAGCAACAAAGGTACATCATAAATAGACTTACAATCAATTGCTTCAATTACTGATTCTTTATCAACATCACAGAACAATGCTATTTTATCTTTTTCGTTTTGAGAAAGATGGTGTTCTGTTCTTAAAATTATTATGTCTGGATTTATCCCCAAGGACCTTAGTTCTTTTACACTGTGCTGTGTTGGTTTAGTTTTTAATTCCTTCGATGCAGCAAGGTATGGAACTAAAGTATTATGAACATACAATGTATTTACATAACCTACATCTTTTCTTAATTGGCGAATTGCTTCTAGAAAAGGTAGACTTTCAATATCTCCTACTGTTCCACCTATCTCACATATTACAACATCGGCACCACTTGTTTTAGCTGCATTTATAATTCTTGTCTTTATTTCATTCGTAATATGAGGAATAACTTGAATTGTATTTCCTCCATAAAGTCCTTTTCTTTCTTTTTCTATTACACTTAAATAAATTTTACCTGTTGTTATACTTGAGTTTTTATCAAGCTCTACATCAATAAATCTTTCATAATGACCTAAGTCTAAATCAGTTTCTGCCCCATCTGCAGTGACAAACACTTCTCCGTGTTGCAATGGTGACATATTACCTGGATCTACATTTATGTATGGATCGAATTTTTGCATAAAAACTTTCAATCCATGTTCTTTTAACAATTTTCCAATACTTGATGCATTAATGCCTTTACCTAAACTAGATACTACTCCACCTGTTATAAATATAAATTTAGTTTTCATTTTTCCTCCAAAATAAAGAAAAGGGCCCTCATTATC
>DUVT01000068.1 GCA_012840905.1 Acholeplasmataceae bacterium | reverse complement strand
TCCTATAGCTTAAAATCTGGTCGGAGTGAGAGGACTTGAACCTCCGGCATCTTGGTCCCAAACCAAGCGCTCTACCAAGCTGAGCTATTTCCCGGCTAAAATAAAATTCATAAGAAAAAAGTCCGATGAATGTATTGCGCTTTTTCCACGCTATATTATTATATAATAAACCGACTAAAAAGTCAACTACAAATTGTAATATTTTTATATTTAATTTCCAGACTTTTTTGCATATATATTATAGCATTTTTTGAATATAATTTCAAACCAAAACAAAAAACAAGTGGCAGATAAGCTACCACTTATTTCTGAGCAGTTGTACTATTTGCTAACATCTCTTCAGCTTTCTTCACTAAGTTTCTAGTTTTATAGCCGCCTGCTCTGGAAGTTAACTCTACTCTTTCAGCTTCAGCCAATAATGAATTATCACTCGGCTGATCCTTCGTAGATTTCATATATCTAACCTCCTATCATATTTTTTACAATTCTAATCTCTTTATGCATAAAAATTGAAAAAGAATTAATTATAAATTATAATTAGTAAAGAAATACTAGTAATGGAGTGTCCATATGATTAAGTATTTACACAGCAATAATTTTAAAAAGATTGTTAACAAAAATATAGAGAGTATCTATCATTTTTCAAACGCAAACTATTATGACCCTAATAATATAAATTTCGGTAAACTTCGTGTCTTCAATGACGAAGTATTTAAGCCTGGTGCAGGTTTCGATTTACATTTACATCGAAATCTTGAGATTATTACTTATGTAATTGAAGGCTCCCTAACTCATAAAGATAGCTTAAACAATTATTTAACTTTAAAAGCTGGCGATATTCAACATATGAGTGCGGGCAAAGGAATTTATCATAGCGAGTTTAATGAAGGAGATCAAGATTTAAAATTGATTCAGATCTGGATACTTCCAGAAAAACGTAACCTTGACCCAACACACTCACTATTTGAAACAAAAAATTTAGAACTTAACCAACTACACAAAGTTGCATGTAAAGAAGATGCACCTTTACTTGTTAATCAAGATGTAAATATTTATATCTTAAGGTTAGAAAAAGATAAAGAAATAAATTTTGAAGTTCTAGAATCTCGACAAGCATACTTGGTTTCAATCGAAGGTAGTTCAATTATTAATCAAATTGAAGTAAAAGATAAAGATGCTTTAGAAGTTATTGAAGAAAACTTAAGTATAAAAGCATTAACTGATTCTCATTTCATTATTATCGAAATGAAGAAAGGATAATTATGAATATCAAACAAGGAAATAATAAATTTTATATTGGCAATTCTGAAGAGGAATATGTTGCAGAAGTAACATATAAATTAGAAGGTGATGTTATGGTCGTAGATCATACATTTGTAAATGAAGAATTACGCGACCAAAACATTGCAAGAAAACTGCTTGATCATTTATTAGAATATGCAAAAACTAATAGTAAAAAGATTAAGCCAGTATGTCCTTATGTTGTAAAAATGTTTGAAAGAAACCCCGATTGGTCTTATTTACTAGCAAACCAAAATTAAGCACTTCTTAAAGCAAGAAGTGCTTTTTTCTTTAGTTGACTATTATATCTTTAAAATAAGTTTGAATTAATCGCTTCTTCTTTTCGAAGTAATATTCATAATCATTTAGATAATCATTATCTAAATTATAGAAGGGAATAATCCGAAAAGTATTACTACCATCTTTGTATCGATATAATAATGTTGCAGTCTTGTTTTTTAATTCAATCTTACCGTTTGCCTTTTTACATATATCAACACCAACTCCCATACCGATTAATCTATCAATTCCTTTTTGATCACTTAAAAAGTTACCAAGTGAATATATTACAAATGTTTCCCTTTCATCATTTACAATCACATCTACGGGCTGAATAACATGTGGATGATGACCAATAATTATATCTACACCTAAATCTGCTAAATAATTCGCTTGCTTTATTTGAACTTCATTAGGATAATCTTGATACTCATCCCCCCAATGCATACTAACAATTATAACATCAACTAAGTATCTAACCTTTAAGATATCTTGCCTCACTTTTTCATTACTATAGACATTTGCAAGATACTCTTTACCTTGAGGATGCGAAATGCCGTTTGTTCCATAGGTATAAGCAACAAATGCAAATTTAATTTTTTTTTGATTAAACATTTTTACTTGTGAGATGTTTTCATTTTTTACTGCTCCAGAATATATCACTGGTTTTTGATCTAAATAATTAATTGCATTAATAATTGCTTTTTCACCTCTATCTAAAGTATGGTTGTTTGCAATCGATATCAAATTAAAACCTACTTCAACTAGCGCATCTCCAAGTTCATAAGGACTGTTAAAAGCAGGATATGTAGAAAGGCCAATTTCTTTTCCGCCTAGGATAGTTTCTTGATTTATAAATTTTAAATCATATTGATTAATTAGCGGCTTTATATCTTCATAAAATGGCAAAAAATTATATTCTTGATTTACATAAGCTGCTTCATAAATCGTATGATGAATAAGATTATCGCCTACTGTAAATAAAGATACTACAATTTCTTCATCTTGGATTAATAAAGATTCATTCGTTTTATTTCTTAATGAATGAATAAAAAAACAAAGTAAGATAAATAATATTAAACAAACTCTTTTCAAAGTTATCACCAATATTATTTTTCTTACTTTTTGTTATTTTAATATGGAAATTTTTATCTAATGTTTTCTAATTTCTCGATTACACTAATAATATCTTCATTGAAGACTAATTTTGCATAATTATCATATTGAGTCGTTTGCTTATTAATTACTACTAAATTTTCTCCCAGAAAATATTGAACTAAGCCAGCAGCGGGATATACTGTTAATGATGTTCCAACAACTACTAAACAATCACTATTTTTTATAGCATTAATTGCTCCATTTAATACTTTTGAATCTAACACCTCTTCATATAAAACTACATCTGGTTTAATGATTCCACTACATTCACACTTTGGTACATCTTTGCTTTCTATAATATAATCTAAATCATAAAACTTATTACAGCTTATACAATAATTACGATATACACTTCCATGAAGTTCATAAACCTTTTTGCTTCCTGCTGCCTGATGTAAGTTATCAATGTTTTGAGTAACTACTGCTTTTAGTTTTCCTTGCTTTTCTAGGTTAGCAAAAAAGTAATGAGCCTTGTTAGGTAAAGCATCTTTGTACACTAAGTGTTTTTTATAATATTCATAAAATGTTTTTGGATTAGCATGAAAAAACGTATTTGAGATTATTGTCTCAGGTCCAATATTTCCATACTTTTCACTATATAAACCAGTAGCAGAACGAAAATCAGGTATTCCACTTGGAACACTTATTCCTGCTCCAGTAAATAAAACTATATTATTACTTGAATCAAGTATTCTTTTTAATTCTTTAACTTTTTCCATCAATAACACCATCCTTTAAAGTCCTAGTATACTTATCATATACTAGGACATTTTTTAAAACTGTTCACTTATTGTTTTACCTTGCATATGTAAAATCAAGTAATCTGGTCCTCCTGCTTTTGAGTCAGTTCCACTCATGTTAAAACCACCAAATGGTTGGTAACCAACAATAGCACCTGTACACTTACGATTTAAGTATAGGTTACCTACGTGGAAATCTTCTCTAGCTCTTTCTAGATTAAAACGGTTATTTGATATAACTGCACCAGTTAAACCAAATTCAGTATCATTAGCAACAGCGATTGCTTCATCAAAATCTTTAACTTTACAGATTGCAAGTAGTGGGCCAAAGATTTCTTCTTGCATAATCCTAGCCTTTGGATTAACTTCAACAACTACTGTAGGTTCAATAAACCAACCATTAGTTTTATCTCCTTTACCACCAGTTAAGATTTTTCCTTCACTATTTGCAATATCAATATATTTAATTAAACGATTAAATGCTTTCTCATCAATTAGTGGTCCCATATATGTTTCATAACTGCTTGGGTCTCCAACAGAAAGTTTCTTTGTCTTTTCAACTACTTTATCCACTACAGCATCATACACATCTTGATGAATTATTGCTCTTGAACAAGCACTACATTTTTGGCCACTAAATCCAAATGCACTTTTTACAATCTCTTCTGCAGCAAAATCAACATCTACATCTTTATCAACGATAATTGCATCTTTTCCACCCATCTCAGCAATTACTCGTTTTAGCCATATTTGTCCTTTTTGAACCTTTGCTGCTTTTTCATAAATCTCAACTCCAACTTCTTTACTACCTGTAAAGGAGATGAATCTTATTTTTGGATGTTCTACAAAATAATTTCCAACTTCGCTACCGCTTCCAGGAACAAAGTTTACAACACCAGCAGGTAGTCCAGCTTCTTCTAATATTTCTAGCATCTTATATGCTATAACAAGTGTATTAGAAGATGGTTTTAAAACAACTGTATTACCACTTACTACAGCTGCAGTAGTCATCCCTGTTAAAATTGCAAGTGGAAAATTCCATGGTGAAATAATTGCACCTACACCAAGAGGAATATAGCGATATTCATTACGCTCTATTTTATCTCGACTTAATACTTTTTTATCTATTTCTTGTAAATCCAATATTTGATTTGCATAGTATTCTAAAAAGTCTATTGCTTCTGCTGTATCAGCATCCGCTTCAGCCCAAGGTTTACCTGCTTCAAGAGTCATTAAAGCACTTAGTTCAAATTTGCGTCTACGATAAATTGCAGCTGCCTTAAATAAGATATCAGCACGGATTCTTGGGTCTACCTTTTTCCAAGTTTCAAATGTTTTAAGAGCAACTTGCATTGCTGCTTCTGCTTCATTAATTCCTGCTTGATGAATTTTCCCGATTAATTCTTTGTGATTAGCAGGATTATAAGAATCTAATATTTTTCCAGTTTCAATTCTTTCTCCACCGATTACAAGCGGATAAGTTTTCCCTAAATAACTTCTAACAGTTTTTAATCCTTCAAGATACTTTTTACGATTTTCTTCAATACTGAAATCCGTTAATGGTTCAGTTCGATATTGATAAATAGCCACATTCTCCTCCTATACAACCGATTTTTCAATTTTAAATTCGCGTTTTTCTTTAAATCTATTTAATGATAATTCTGTTATATCAAAACTAGGTTCTTCACCTAAAACTATTTCACTAATAAGTTTACCAGTCATTGGACCAAACATAAAACCATGGCCACTAAATCCGCAAGCAAGATAAAATCCTTCTAACTCATCTAACTTACTTATTATTGGTTGACGATCTAAAGACATATTATATAGTCCAGCCCATTGTCTTACTACTCTTAACTCACCTATTGGTGGTAAAAGATCACAAACTGTTTTAGCCATTTCATCTAAAAACTGCCAACTTGATGTAATGCTATGATTCTTTTCTATATAAGGATCACTTCTACCCATTATAAAACTACCATGAGGTACTTGTTGACAGTAGATATTTTTTGAAAATGACATAACCATTGGACCTTGCATTTCTTCAATTGGTTCAGTAACTAAAATCTCATGTTTTTCTGAATAAACAGGTATATCTATTCCTGCTAACAATCCAATTTCTCTTGCATAACCACCAGCTGCATTTATTACATTATTTGTCTCAACAACACTTTTATTAGTAATAACTCTTTTTATTTTGCCTTTATCAACTATAATCTCTTTTACTTCTTCACGGAAATAAAACTTTACACCAAGGCGTTTTGCTGCAAGGTAGTATGCTTCGGTCGTAGTAAAAGGATTTAAGTGCCCATCCGTATTACAAAATGTTGCACTTATTATTTTGTTTATATCTAAATGAGGAACTATTTTCTTTGCTTCTTCTTTAGTAAGTTTTACAGAAGGTATTCCTAAACTGTTTTGCAGTTCTACGTTTTTAGTAAACTGTTTGTCTTCTTCTTCTGTACAAGCTACTATTAAATAACCATCTTGTTTAAATTCAATATCACCATCATACTCTAGTTCTTCTTTTGCTGTTTCAAAAAATTCTATACTTGCTTTTGCAAGCTCGCAATTTAATTTCGTACCCCATTGTTGTCTTACACCTGCTCCACAACGACCAGTAGCTCCACTTGTTAAGTAAGATTTATCAAAAACGATTATATCCTTTATACCTTTTTTAGCTAGCTCATACGCTATACTACAACCACTTATTCCAGCCCCTATAATTACATAATTAGCTTTCATCATCTGCACCATCCCGTATAGCTTTTAACTTAACTCCCATGACTGGTGGTCTTACATTTGGAGTTTTAACATTATCAACATTCACACCTAAATATTTTGCAATTTCTCTTTGGACTAACCAACCGCAAGTATTAGCTTGGCACGGTCCCATTCCAAGTCGAGTTATTCTTTTTATCTCTTCAAAGTCAGTGTAACCTTGGTTAAATAGTTCATGAATTTCCTTTAAAGTAATATCTTCACAACGGCAAATAATTACATTATCCTTATCCATTAGTTTTTCTCCTAATCGTTATAAAGTCATATAATAAAGATTTATCAACTTCTACATGAACTAATAATGTTTTATCCTGACTTGGTCTATTATCAACTTTTATAATTTTTGCATCCCCAATAACTTCTCCATAACGATTTACCGCATACCAGATCTCACCTTCAATAGGAGACGGCATAAATTCATACGGTATTTTAAATAATGCTTTAGATTCTTTTACTCTACTAACAGTAATTGCAAGTCCAGGGCAGCTATATGCACATATTCCACATCCAGTACATTTATCAAAATCAACTACTGGAATGTTATTAATGTTTTCATTTATTGTTATTGCTCCAAAAGGGCAACTAGTACTACAAGGATTACATGGAATGTTTTCATAACATTCAATAATTGCTTTAGGTTTAATTAGTACATCAATACTAGGAAACTTAGATAATACTTGATCTTGTGTTGGAACCCCTTCTTTATAAAGCATTGCTTTCTCCTTTCAACTTAAGAAAACCATCTCGTAATTTCTTTCCAAATGGTCCACTTCTTAAGTTAGTTAGTTCTTGTTTATATTGATCAATTAACTTATCATATTCAGGATGAACTTTTCCTAAAAACTTACTTGCAACAAGTCCAGTTAAATAACCTTCTACAATTGCACTACTTGCTTCCTCAATTGCACAAACATCACCGCAAGCATATATTCCCGG
>DUVT01000067.1 GCA_012840905.1 Acholeplasmataceae bacterium | reverse complement strand
CGAGGTTATGTTGCGCCTACTGGAAAAGATCTTATTTGTATTCCAGCTTTCAGTGATATTTTGATTGATGGGGAGGAAAGAACCGCAATCAAACTTATTGTAGAACATAGAAAATAAACATCGGTTTTCGATGTTTTTTTGTTGCATTTAGGGGTTCAAGTCTATATAATAATTATAAAGAAGGATGAGATAATTTATGAATTTACCGTTAATTGAAACGCCTAGACTGATTTTACGTGAAATTGACCTCTATGATGTTTATGATATGTATGAGTATGCAAAGTTGCCTGAAGTAGGTCCGAGTGCAGGTTGGAGACCACATAGTTCTCTAACGGAGACAAGGGACACGATTAAGTTATTTTTAAATAAAAAAAGATATGGCCAGTTAGGTGTCTTTGCAATCACTTTAAAGGATAATTTAAAAATGATCGGTACAGTTGAATTACATACTTATACAAAAGGTCATAAAGCAGAACTTGGTTATACGATTAACCCTGAGTATTGGGGAAAAGGTTATGCAGTTGAAGCGTCTAAGTATGTTATTGCTTGGGGATTTGAAGCGCTTGGACTTAAAAGAATTGAATGCACAGCATTTTCCTCAAACAAACAATCAAGTAGAGTTTGTGAAAAGCTGGGATTGACTTATGAAGGATTAAGACGAAAGGGGTATATGTTATACGATGGTAGTGTTCATGATTTAGAATGTTATGCAATCATAGATGATGAATACTACAAACGTAAGAGAGAAAATTCATGGTGGTAATATGAAAAAAATATTTAAAGCAATAATCATGGCAATACTTACACTATTTTTAAGTGCCTGTAGTTTTACAATCTTTGATAAACCAATATATTCTGAAACACTAAATCACGTTAGTACTGTTGTAATGAACGCAAACGTAAAAATAAGTACATCAACTTATAGAATGGAGTTCTTTTATAAAATCGAAGGACCATATAGAGCGTTTGGAAGTGGAGTAGTTTTTCAAAAAGAAGTCATTAATAATGATACTTACTACTATGTCTTAACAAATGCCCACGTAGTTGATTTAGATACTGAATATAACCATGAATATGAAATTGAAGATATATATAACAATACCATAAGTGCAGAACTAATCTTAAAAGATTTTGAATATGATCTGGCTATTTTAAAATTTAAAGCAGTTAATGAACTTAATGTAATTGAACTCGCTAGCGTAAACCCTAAAATTAATGAAACTGTATTTTCAGTAGGAAGTCCTGCAGGAAAACATAATATAATTACTGCTGGGAAAATTTTAAGTTATATCGAAACAGATAAAGTTGAATATGAGGTTATTGTCCACGATGCTTTTATACATAAAGGAAGTAGTGGTGGAATGTTAATAAATCAAAAATATCAATTAGTTGGAATTAATACTTGGGGCTTTACCGAACAAGATGAAACAATTGATGAGAATTTTGTAAAAGGGGGAGCGACCCCGATTGAAAAAATATTAGAATTTTTAGAACAGTTAGATAATTAGT
>DUVT01000066.1 GCA_012840905.1 Acholeplasmataceae bacterium | reverse complement strand
AGTACTATATATTTGTATAATCCAAAAATACCATTAATCATAAATATACTACCAAGCATTATATCAGAAAAAATAATCAGAAAATAAAGTTGGTAGATTAACTTAGGAAAATCTAAGTCTACTACTTTACTTATTAAATATGGTAGCCATAATAATACAATAAATAAGAGTGTTTTAAATACTACATAGTTGGAAAAGTCATTTTTATAAAAGTAAATTAGTAAAAGGAAACTTGAAATATTTATACCTAAAAATATAATAAGTGGATAGCCAATAATAACTTTCTTTTTCATAGTTTTATTATTGGCTAATATTGCTAACTTATGAATTTAAAAAGTTAATTATATCATCAACAAGTTTTTCATTGTTTTTACTAATTATTAATGTATGACTCATCTCCTCATACACCACAAATTTCTTTGTATCATTAGAACAAATATCATAAAGATCTCTCGCAGAGGAGTGGGGAACTAATTGATCAAATTTACCCCAAGCGATAAATAAGGGATTTTTTATTTCTTTTGTTTCTAAGTTTATTGTTTTGATGATTTTACGAAATTGTTTAAAGGATTTTCTAAAATGCTTTCGCAAATACTTCTCCTTTACAAACCCCAAACTTACTTTATCATCTTCAAAGACATTTCGTAATTTCATTTTATACAATTCTTTTTGTTCTTCATCCTTTGCAATTACTGCTTTTTGATACATATACAAACATTTAAATAAATGTTTTAAACGTGATAAAGTAAATCGAAAGTTAAGGTATTTATTTGCAGGGGCAAGTAAGACTAATTTATTAAATGCATAATGCTGACTTAAATAGACTGCAAGTGCTCCTCCAAGTGAAAACCCAACAACATCAATGATCTCATAATTTAATTGTAAGTTTTTAAAAGTATTATGTAGTAATTCAAAAGTTTTATCGCTATCAAAATTGAAAGGATCATCATCCCCATGACCAACATAAGTTAGACTTTCAATATGATCATATGTTGACTTTAATTTTGGAATTAGCGAAACAAAATCACTTGGATCACTTAACCAGCCATGAAGTAAAAGAATTGCTTTTTTCATAAAACCACCTTAAGTTTCATTCTTTATTATAGTATAACAAATTTTAAGCAATATTTTTAAAAAAACGTAAATTATACGCTTTTAGTATTTCTTTTTATTAACTTACTAATCTCAACAATTACAACAATTAATAATGCTAAACCTGAACATACTAATAATTGATTTAAGTTTAATGCAGTAACTTTGAATACCGAAGCTATTGTTGGTATATAGATAATTGAGAATTGTAAAAAGGCGCCAACTGCAAATGCTCCAAGTAAGAATTTATTATTAAATGTTTGTTTAGAGAATATTGATGCATCTGATTTTAAGTTAAATGCATGGAATAATTGAATCATCGATAAGGTTAAGAATGCCATAGTTCTTGCAATAGTTGCATCATTTGTAATAAAAATTCCAAGTGAATATGCAGCAAGGGTAATTAAACCAATTATTATACCTTGAATAATAATTCTTTTACCTAATCCCCTTGCAAAGAAACTTTCATTCTTATTTCGAGGAGGTTGCAGCATTAAATCATCACTTGCTTCTTCTAAACCAAGCCCAAATGCAGGCAGTGTATCAGTAATTAAGTTAATCCATAGTAAGTGAATTGGTAGTAAGGGAATTCCATAGTTTGTATTACCAGCTAAAAATACAGTAATTAGGGTTGCAAGGAATATTGTAATAACTTCACCTATATTACTTGAAAGTAAGTAGTGAACAGTCTTTTTAATATTTTCATAAATTCCTCTACCATGTTTAACAGCTGTAATAATTGTTGCAAAGTTATCATCAACAAGAATCATTGCAGCTGCTTCTTTTGCAACATCAGTACCGGTTATCCCCATTGCACAACCTATATCAGCTTTCTTTAAGGCAGGTGAGTCATTAACACCGTCACCAGTCATTGCAACTACCTTGCCTTTTTTCTGCCATGTATCAACAATTCTTACTTTATCTTCAGGAGCTACTCTTGCATACACTGAATATTTATCAATATTTTCAAATAACTCATCATCGGTTAACGAATTTAACTCTTTACTACTTATAGCTTCTTCACCTGCATTTAAAATTCCAAGTTCTGTAGCAATTGCTTTTGCAGTGATTATATGATCTCCTGTAATCATAATAGTTCTAATACCTGCTTCTTTTGCAAGGCGGATTGATTCTTTAACTTCATCACGCGCTGGATCAATCATTCCTACTAATCCTACAAAGTCTAAATCAGTTTCTAAAAACTCACTTGTAACTTCATCAGGTACTTCGGCGATATATTTAATCCCAAGCCCTAATACTCTTAGAGCATTTTTTGCCATTTCTTCGTTAACTTTTAAGATTTCTTGTTTGTTGGTAACATTCGCACGGTCTAAAATAACATCGACTGCACCTTTAGTAATACTAAGTAATCTACCATTATATTTTACAACAACACTCATCATCTTCCGATTTGAATCAAACGAAAGTTGCGTTACTTTTTCAAAGTTTAAATTATCTTTAGGATATAGGCCAAATTTATTATTTGCATCGATTAATGCTGTCTCAGTAGGATCACCTACTCTTATTTCTTCACCATTAACATAAGAAATGCTTGCATCAGTACATAGCGCAAATAAACTTAACATTTCTTTTTCTTCATTAATAAGATTACTATTAAGATCTTTAATTCTATTTTTATACACTTTTACAACCGT
>DUVT01000065.1 GCA_012840905.1 Acholeplasmataceae bacterium | reverse complement strand
ATTACAACAAAAATTGAACATCCATCTGTTTTTGAAGTTTTTAAAAATTTAGAAGCCAGAGGTTATGAAGTGGTTTATTTAGATGTAGATGCAAATGGAATAATAAATTTAACACAGCTTGAAGAAGAATTAAATAAAGATGTTTTATTAGTTTCCGTAATGTGGGTAAACAATATAGTTGGTTCAATTCAACCAATTGATAAAGTAATAAAGTTAGTAAAAAAATATCCGAAAGTAAAACTACATGTTGATGTTGTTCAAGGGATATGTAAAATTGTTCCTAACTTTGATTTTAACGATATAGATCTACTTTCCTTAAGTGGACATAAGATATATGCTCCTAAGGGAATTGGCTTACTTGCTGTTAGAGAAAATGTGGAATTAGCAAGTCGTTTATATGGTGCTAGTAACCAATATAAAATCAAACCTGGAACACTAGATTTAGCATTAGTTGTTGCATTATGTAAAGCTGTAAAAATTTTTGCACCACAAGTTGAAGAGCATTTTATATATGTACAAGCTTTAAATAAACAATTAAGAGAAAAGGTTAGTAAATTTAAAAATATAATCATTAATAGTCCAGAAAATGCAAGTCCATATATTTTTAATATTTCAATTCCGAATATTCAAGGTGAAACACTTCTTCACTATTTAGAAGAAGATGAAATATTTGTAAGTACTGGAAGTGCATGTAGCTCAAAACTTAAAAAACCTGAAAAGACTATTTATGCTATGACTAATTCACTAGAACGTGCAACTACAAGTGTAAGAATTAGTCTTTCCCATTTAACAACATCACAAGAAGTAGAAAAATTAATAAAAGCACTGGAGAAGTTAGAAAATGTATGATTTAATTTTAGTCCGCTACGGCGAAATGACTTTAAAGAAAAAGAACTATAAACAATTTCAAAAGAAAATAAATGACAATATAAAGGAAAAACTAAAAAACTTTGAAAATTTAACTTTCAAGCAAACAGACTACCGTTTTTATATATATTTAAACGGCGAAGATTATAAACAAGTAATAGAGGCATTAAATACAGTAGTAGGACTTCATTCTTATAGTTTATGTAAAAAGGTTGAAGCGGATTATGAAAAAATTGCAAAGGTTGCAATTGAACTTATAAAAGAATTAAAAACAAAACCAAATTTAACTTTCAAAGTTGAAACTAATCGCGGAGATAAAAGATTTCCTGCAACCTCTATTGAGATAACTAGAGAGGTTGCAAAAAGGATTTTACCAAATGTTGATGGACTAACAGTTGATGTTCATAATCCGGAATTAGTATTATCAATTGATATGAGGGTTGAAGGAACATATGTATATGTAGAATCCATTCCGGGCTTAGGTGGACTACCAAGTGGAATGTCAGGTAGTGGTATTCTAATGATGAGTGGTGGAATTGATAGTCCTGTTGCTGGATATTTAGCGCTTAAAAAAGGAATTAAATTAACAGCACTCCATTTTGCATCTCCACCATATACATCAGATATGTCATTGCAAAAAGTTATTGATCTAACAGAACAATTATGTAAGTACACAATTGATGGTAAGATGGATTTAATAGTCTTTCCATTTACAAAAATTCAAGAAAGAATCTATCAAAAGGCTGATCCAATTTACAACATTACCTTAATGCGTAGAGCAATGTACAAAATTGCAGAAAAAATAGTTTTGAATAACAATGATAGTATTATTGTAAATGGAGAAAGTATTGGCCAAGTAGCATCCCAAACTCTTGAGAGTATGCGTGTAATTAATGAAGTAACTAACATTCCGGTTATTAGACCACTAGCCACGTTCGATAAAAATGAAGTTATTAAAATTGCAAGAAAAATTGATACATATGAAATTTCAATTAAACCTTACGAAGATTGTTGTACAATTTTCGTACCTGAACATCCAATTATAAAACCTAAATTAGACAAGGTTTTATATGAAGAAAGTAAGTGCGATTTAGCTGATTTAATTGAGGAAGGATTAAATAATTTAGATATATATAAATTATCATTAGATAAAAAAACAAATATTTTCGCCTCCGATGACAATGAAATTTTTGAAATTTAAAGTATAAAATTGTCGAAAAAAACAAAAAATATTACTACTAAAAAGTAAATATGTAATTTATACATTGGCAAGAATTACATATTGAGATTTTGGTTATTATGCAAAAAAATGCAAATAATAAAATCGAACGGAGGTGAAAAGAATGAATAATTCATCTTTTGGTACTAATAATAGTAGTAGAAACAAATTAGTGGTTCCGGGTGCACAAAACGCTATTGATCAAATGAAATATGAAATCGCTAGTGAGTTTGGTGTAAATTTAGGTCCAGATGCTACAGCTCGTCAAAACGGTTCTGTAGGTGGTGAAATCACTAAACGTTTAGTTAAGATGGCTCAATCTGGTTTGGGCGCTGGTCAAGGAAAATAAGGAAATAGAAAATAAAGGTGCTCTTATTTAGAGCACTTTTTTAATATTATATATAAATAATTATCTAGATATTAAACTTGTTTTATGGTATTATTAATAAGTAATACTATATAGGAGGCTCTAAATGGATAATATGGAAAACAGAGATAACTTTAATATAGAAAATGAAAATATTGAAGAACAGCTTTATGAAATTGAAGTTAAAATGCAAGAAATCGATGCAAAGATTGAACGCTTTGAAGATGCTCTATACGAAAGAAACGAAGAGATATTTTCTTATGAAGAATATTTACAATTAAAAGAAGAATATAAAAATTTAAGAAAAGTAAAAAAAGCAATTTCCAAACAAAAGAAAGGTAAGTGGGATAATATCCCTGTTTGGATGTTTGCATATGGAGTGTTTCAGATTATATTTTCATTTTTCATGGTACTAAATATGGCAAGTATATTATTTGCAGAGTGGTTTTTAGGAATGTTTTCGGAAATCACTAAGTTTTGGTCAATTGTTGGTTTCTTTATGTTGCCACTAATAAGCGTATTATTATCATTAATAATATTTTTATTAATTAAAGATAAAGCAAGAAAGAAGTTTTTCTTAATTATATTTTCAATCCAATTTATTGAAACAGTAATTGCAGTTATAATAATGGCTTCAATTATGGCTAAATCATGAACCAATTAACATCGGTTAATAATCCTTATATTAAATCTCTTGCAAAGCTACATAATTCTAAAACTAGAAAAGAAGAGAAGAAGTTTTTAGTAGAAGGGGAACATTTAGTATCAGAAGCATATAAAACAAATCATTTAGAAGCCATTATTTATAGTGATTTAAAATATAAAATAGATGGTGTAAAAAACATCTATGTAACTGAAAATATTATTAAAAAATTATCATTAACCAAAACCCCACAACAAGTAATGGGAGTATGTAGTTTTATAAGTGAGAAAGTAATAAATCCAAGAAGATTTTTACTGATTGATAATATTCAAGATCCAGGCAACTTAGGTACTCTACTAAGAAGTTGTTTAGGATTTAATATTGATTTTATATATTTAAACAATGAAACTGTTGATATTTATAATGATAAAGTTATAAGAGCATCACAAGGAGCAATCTTCCATTTAGATTTTACTTATGCTAACTTAGAAGAAGTTATTCCAATGTTGAAAAGTCATGGAGTTAGCGTATATGGTACTGATGTAACTAGTGGTGTAGATTTAGAAGATATAGAAGTTCCAAGCAAATATGCTATTATTTTAGGTAACGAAGGTAGCGGTGTAAATCCAAAGATTTTAAACAAAACTAATCAAAATATATACATAAAAACAAACCCACAATTAGAATCATTAAATGTGGGGGTTGCAGGAAGTATAATATTATATCACTTTGATAAAAAAAGAATCCTATAAAATTAGGATTCTTTTTTAAATAACTCATCTTTTTTCATCTTTACATGTTCTAACATGTGCCCCATATTACCTTCACCAGCATATGTATCTAAATCAAAAAAATTATGATCTAGGCTAGACCAGAAAAGATAATTTTCATCACCTTTAACTTCTAAATCTTTATTAAGTTGTCCAACCCAAACTTCTACATAAATATTATCAAGATGATATGTGAAATCCATTAAGTGAATAAGTTTTACGTCGTTCTTTGTGATTGAAGTTTCTTCTTGTAGTTCGCGGTAAGCTGCATCAATAGATGATTCGCCTTTTTCAATCTTTCCACCGACAAAATTTTTCATTCCGCTATATGGATTTTTCTTTCGCTCACACAATAAGATTTTATCTAATGCTTTATTTAATATAATTATAACATTATAACCTTTCATTTTTACCTCGCTTATAATAATTAATTATATATAAAGATTTGAATAAAGTCAAAAGGAACTCTTTAAAAATTATAATTTAATGTTATAATATAATTGTGGTAAGGAAAGGAGATGAAAATATGGCAAAGTACAAATGCGATGCATGTGAGTACATTTACGATGAAAGTTTAGGGGACCCTGAACACAATATTGCTCCTGGTACAAAATTTGAAGACTTACCAGATGATTGGGTTTGTCCTGAGTGTGGTATAGGTAAAGAGAACTTTAAAAAAATTTAAGACTAAAGACGGTTAATCAAAAAAGAAAGTTATTCTAATTGAATAACTTTCTTTTTTGTTATAAGCCCTATTGTTGCTAGAAAGTAAAAAAAATGATAGAATAATAATATATATTGGAGTGATACATATGAAATGTAATTGTCATAATGAAATAGATTTATGTGTTGAAATAGTTCCAATCTTTAATAGTTTATCATTTGATGAAAAAATAGAGTTAGCAAAAATTGCAATTCACAAGAAATTTAAACGTGGAGAATATATTTATCAAGCAGGCGATAAACAAGAATATTTATTTATAGTTCATAGAGGAAAGATAAAAGTTACAAGATATTCTGAAGATGGGAAAGAACAAATAATAAGAATAGTTGGTGAAGGTGAGTTTATTGGTGAACTAAGTTTGTTTGCTAATTCAAATCTAACTGATTATGCTGTAGCCTTAGAAGATACATCTATTTGTATGCTTGCTGGTGATGTTGTAAGAAAATACATTGAAAAAGAACCAACAGTAGGTTTGAAGATAATGGCTGAGTTGAGTAAGAGACTTGATATGATGGAAGAATTAGTAGAAGGTATTAACTTACATTCTGTAGAATGGCGCTTGGCTAGATTTTTATTAAAAATGAAAGATGAACATAATGTAGTTGTTTTAAACACAACAAAGGGTAATTTTGCTTCTCAACTTGGAATGAGTCAGGAAACATTAAGTAGAAAATTAGCTTTATTCCAAGAACAAAAATTAATAAAAATGATAACAGCAAAAAAAATTGCGTTACTTAATATCGAAGCATTAGAAAGTATTAGCTAGAAAAAACAACCGAGAAATATCTCGGTTGTTTATTATTCATCTAAAAGACGCTTTTCTCCTTCTAAATCTCTTAGTGGTTTTATATTTTGGGTAACTTCAAGTGTACCTAAATAATTTCCTTCATGATCTCTTACTGCATAGTAACGAATTAATACGAATAAATCACCACGTTGAATCCAAAAATCTTCATGATCTTTTTTACCAGATCTAAAGCTTTCTACAATCTTATCAACAACATGCACACTTGATGGGGGATGACATAAGCCTACATCTCTTCCAATGATTGATTTTGGTCTTTGGAAGATTCTATCTTCATCTTGTGAGAAGTATTTAACTTTGTTGTTGCTATCTACAAATGTGATATCAACAGGCAGTGTATTAAAGATTGCATTGATTTCTTTAGGTGATAAGCTACCTGCATCAAACTCTACTTCACCATCAATTGCTTTCTTTTTAGCTTCTTCAGTTTTTTTCTTTTCTAATTCTTCTTTATTTTCCATCTTCCATGGATGAAGTGGTTTTACTAAGCAATAATCATATTCTTCGCTAGCTTCATCAATTTGAATCCATTCATAGAATGAGAATGTATCACTCATTAATGGAATTAAGATATTGTTTTCTTTAAAGATCATTTCTATAACTTTTTCTAAAACAGAATCTATCTTTTCCTTTAAGTCATCATTATCTATGTCTGCAGTCCCTAATATTCTATTTACCTCTTTAAGTTCAGCACGGATTTCATCATCAACACCCCACATAACTTTTGGTGGTGCAGTAATTCCGTGTTTTTCTAGGAATGGGAAAAAGACATTTTCTTTTCTTGCATAATGGTATTCGATTTCCATTAATCGTTCAAAACCAATTCGTAACATTAAATGTGAATTCGGATTTGGTTTTTCGAAATACTTATTTGCGTGAGGTTTTATTTCCTCTTCTATTAATTTTTCAATAGCTTTGTTTTCTTCCATTAAAATATTTACTGGATGACCGATAACTTTGCTATAATCTTTTGTTGCATGAATATCGGAAATAGAACCTTTGAATACAGAT
>DUVT01000064.1 GCA_012840905.1 Acholeplasmataceae bacterium | reverse complement strand
GTAGCTTTATTTGTATTTTGTTTTTCATTATCTGTTGGAGTTATTTGGGAAATAATCGAGTACTTAATCGATGGTTTCGCAGCAAGTAATATGCAGCGTTTTAGAGATTCAATAACAGGTGAACTTTGGATGGGTCGTGAGGCGTTACGAGATACAATGAAAGATTTTATGTTGAATACACTTGGAGCTGCATTAATTAGTGTATTAGGTTATATTGATTTAAAACGTAAATCCGGATTAATTAATAAAATGGTATTAAAAAGAGAAAGAACTGAAAAAGCGCAACTTTTAAGTTAAAAAAACTGAGATAGATTTTTTTCTATCTCAATTTTTTTCGATAAAGATTGGAATATTAGGAGGATAAAAAGTAAAAATAGTAAATGAGACTGCAAGGGTTATAATAATTGCAAGCGAAAGGTAAAATTTTGAGGTTGTAAAGATTATTCTTTTATAAAATTTTATAATAATAAGTTGAGCGATTGTGATTGCAAGAAAATATATGAAGATATCTAGAAATGTTGATGATATACCAAGTGCACCTGTATAAGTATAATAAAGCGCAAGAATAAGAATAATACTTATCAAAATGCTAATTGTCATCAATGTGAATACCTTAGAAAACTTTAAGTTTAACTTTCTTTTATAAATAAAATAAAAAGCAAAGTACCAAATTATTACTGGGTAGAATGCAAGTTTCAAATGTTCAAAGACACTTTCATTTATAGGTACAAATATTCCAACTAATTTTATTTTTCCGGTTAAATCATAAACAAAGTGAAATGCACTTCCCATTAATGTTATGAAGAAAATACTGTAAAGAAGCAAATTATTTATTTTTATATCGTTTTTCATTGTAAACCCTCAATACATTATATAAAATTACTAGTTATATTATTTGCAAATGTACGGATTTAAACTTATAATTATTTATAAGTTGGTTAATTTATTTTGGAGGAAGATATGGATACTAAATTAATTGAATTTCTAAATAATGCTTATTTTAAAGAATCAGATCTAGCTATCTTTGAAAAGTTCTTAAAACCAACTTTGGAAAAGTTAGAAGAAGGCTTAGCGGTAGTGAAGATGGAAGTTATAGATGACCATCTAAATTTACATAGAATGGTTCACGGTGGTGTGCTTGCAACACTAGCTGATTTTACAATGGGTATCGCTGCAATAACTCATAATAAGAGCATTGTAACTACAGATATGAGCATTAGTTATATTAAAAATGTTACAAGTGGTAAAGCGATTGAAGCAGTAGGTAGCGTTACTCATAATGGTAATAAGATGATTAGAACAACTTGTGATATATTCGATGAAGGAGGAAATTTATTAGTTAAAGCTATTGGGAGTTACTTTGTTTTAGGAGAGTTAGACCTTAATAGTTTTAATAATCGATAAAATATGAAAAGTAAGAAAGTAATCTTTAAAGAGGATTGTGGTAACGCGCCAAAGAAACTTATTATTTTTGAACTCTATCAAAAGATAATTAATAATGATGAGTCTTTTTTAGAATATCTTAAAGATGATATTATTTGGGATATAAAAGGTAGAGAGGAAATTAAAGGACTTGAAAACTTTTTAATTAAAGTTAAATCTTTTACAAACAATATAAAAGAAATTAGACTTGATGAGATTATTACTCACGGAAGAGTTGCTGCAGCAAATGGAATTATTGAACTTGAAAGTGGTAAGTTAATTGACTTTGCAGATACGTTTAAGTTCAATAATAGTTCTAAAACTGCAAAAATATCAGTTATTAATTCATATTATATTTTATAATTGAAAGGATAAATATATGGAAACTTTAACAAACGAAAGAATAAATGAACTTTTCAGCTTGCTTGAAAAAAGGTATAATAAGTTAAAAGATAAGCTAGAAACAATAGATTTTGCGGAAGTTAAGAAGCGACTTCTAAATAATCCTGATAAACTAAAGAGCTTAAATGAAATGGATTCAACTGGTGGTGAACCTGCAGTTGTTTGGCGTGGAAATGATGAATATGTAATAATTGATCTAGCAAAGGAATCGCCTCAAGGAAGAAGAAGTTGTTGTTATGACGATGAAGCACTTGAAGCAAGAAAGAAATTTAAGCCTGATTATAGTGCGCTTGGTTTAGCCGAAAAAATGGGGATCGAAATCTTAACTGAGGAAGAATATCGTAGATTACAAGAAATAGTAGAATTTGATTTAAAAACATCAACTTGGGTAAAAACACCTGATAGAATACGTAAACTTGGTGGGGCAATTTTTTGTGATCGAAGATATGATACAGTTTTCACATATCATAATGGTGCTGATTCGTATTATGGGTCAAGAGCATTTAGAGGTAAATTAAAAGTATAATAAAAAAAGCAAGTCAGAATTTTCTGACTTGCTTTTTTTTAATTATTAAGACCTAAACTTACTTGATATACAAAGTCATCCCATAAATTATTTTCAAACATAATCTTTGGATCAGCTTTACCGCTTGAATCGTTATGGGTTTTGAGTTGGTCAATTGACATATTAAGTTCATTCATAATGGCCATTGTAAGGTAAACTGTATTTTGCCAAGTTTTCATATAATCGCCATAGCTGTTAACGCATATTTCTATTCCAATAGAATTAGTATTAGTTATATTAGAGTGGCCTTTATTGTCGCCAACATGCCATGCCATCTGGTTTAGTTCAAGCATTTGGTAGATTTCATTTGAATCAACTACAAAGTGCGTGCTTGCATTAGCAGATAGATTTGTGCTCCAATAACGGTAGTGGGCATTTGCATCTGCTCCAGCTCTAGTATTTGCTGTTTCGTGAATAACTATATATTTAGGATTGATTGTTCTATTTTTTGTATAATTTATGGTAAGTTGTTTTTTGAAATATGGAATTAATTTATCGTTTGTAATAAGATAAGTTTTTGTAGTTGTTTCATCATTTGCTTCGATTTCCAGTGTTGAAAAAACTTGATTATCATCTATGTTTTTAATCCTACCATCACCATTAAAAGAAAATTCACTAATTATTTTATCTTGAGTCTCATTTAAGATTGCAAGATAAGGGGTATTGTCCTTTTCTCCAAAGGCAAGATACTTTTCATCGTGTTTTACTACATTAATATTAATTTGATTATTGTTAATGATTTCGTCGCTAGTATTTTCGTTATTAATTATTTCTACTTTATTGTGATTAATGCTTTCCAATATAATAAAGACTAATAACATAAAGAAATAGATACTTGAATAAAAAACAAATTGTTCATTATGTCTTATAGCTTTCTCCTCCTTTATAGATTTAATTATAACGCAAAATGCTTTATATTTAGTTTGATTTGATGTGGTAATTAGAGGGGATTTGGAATATTAAGTAAAAAGATTTTATTCTCTTCTTAAATAGGTTATAATATGCATGAATAGAGGTGAAAATAATGGAATTAATAAGAAGTGATAAAAAAGTAACGTTACTAGTTGATGGAAAAGAAGCTGGAAGAATTACATATTATGAAGAAAAAGGAAAGCTAGTAGTTGATAGTACATTTGTGGATCCAGTCCATAGAGGTAAAGATTTCGGCTTGAAACTTGTTGATGAAGTTGTAGATATTGCAAGAAGTATGAATACAACAATTATTCCAGTTTGCCCTTATGTAGAAAAGGTATTTTTACGTTATGAGAAATATCATGATGTACATGAAAAAAAACATGATAAAGGCGTAAGTTGCAATGTAAGTAAAATGAAAGAATAAAGAAGCAGCATTTGCTGCTTCTTTTTGTCTAACTGTGTCAAAAATCATAGGTCCTTCATAAAATAAGGTATATAAGAGTAAAGGAATGAAATGATGGTAATTAGTAAAGATTTAAAAGATCTTGCACCGAGATTTCCTCTTAAAAATATCTTGTTTTCTGAAGACTTAAAAAAACATTTACATATAAAAATAGGGGGAAAGGCAGATTATTTAATTTTCCCCAGAACCTATGATGAGTTAAGAGATGTAATAAGTTTTTTTGATAACTTTAATATTCCAATTACAATTATTGGTAAAGGAACAAATTTGATTGTAAAAGATGGGGGAATTCGTGGTGCAGTAATTTCCCTTAAATACTTTAATAAGATTAATGTTATCGGCAATTTCGTATATGCTGGAGCTGGTGCATCTTTAATTAAAACATGTAAGGTTGCTATGGATTATAGTTTAACTGGTTTAGAGTTTGCATCAGGAATCCCTGGAACTATCGGTGGAGCAGTATTTATGAATGCAGGAGCTTATGGAGGGGAAATCAAAGATGTTTTGGAGAGCATTGTCGTACTTGATAAGGATAATAATATTAAAATTAGAACTAAAGAAGAATTAGATTTTGGTTATCGTAAAACTAATATTGAAGAAAATAAAGAAATAATTTTAGAAGCAAAATTTAAATTAGAAGAAGGATATAAGGAAGAAATAAAGGAATTAACTAAGAAGTTAACGAAAGCAAGAAGAAGTAAGCAACCGCTAAACTATCCGAGCTGCGGTAGCGTGTTTAAGAGACCGCCAAATATGTTTGCGGGAAAATTAATTCAAGATAGTGGCTTACAAGGTTATCGTGTAGGAGGGGCTATTGTTAGCACAAAGCATGCAAACTTTATCCTTAATACTGGAGGTGCTACTGCAAAAGATTATATTGCAGTTATTGAACATGTAAAGAAGACTGTAAAGGAAAAGTTTAATGTTGATTTAGAGTTAGAAGTTAGGATTATCGGGGAAGATTAATCAAAAGTATAATTAAAAGTAAAACTGAATATAATAAATTGGAAACATTTCTATGTTTCTTTTTCTATGTTTAAAATATAAAAAAGTGTCATTATTATAAATTTTTTAAAAAAATAGCACTTATCGCTTGACATTGCTAAAAGATGTGATATAATATTGTTAGCACTAGGGGAGTAAGAGTGCTAATATAAAAAAGGAGGTATAATAATGATTAAGTTTTATTATGATTTAAAGCCAAGTAGAAATTATATGAATAGTACTGTTGAGGTTTTAGATCCGGAATATGTTATTACTGTTGACCTTCCTGGCCTGAAGAAAGAAGATATAAAAGTTACTTTAGAAGAAGATATATTAACAATCACTGCTAAAAGAACTAAAGAAGAAAATAAAGAATATTATCTAGATGAAAGATATTATGGAGAGTTAACTAGAACATTCAGATTACAAGATCTAAAAGAAGACGGAGAATATAAAGCTATTTATGAGAATGGTGTCTTAACTGTAAGACTTCCAAAACTAACCGAAGCTGAAACAAAGAAAATAATTACAATTGAGTAAAGGAGGGATTGTATGTTCTATCCAGACCGTAACAGACGTAAGTTCTTCAAAGATTTCTTTGATGAATTTAACGATAAGTTTTTCGATGACTTCTTTAGCCTAGCACGTCCTAGTCAAGGTAGGTTATGTGCTGACTTAGTAGAATCTGATAAGGAGTATAGCTTAACTATCGAAATTCCAGGTTTAGAAAAAGAAGATATTAAGATAAGTTATGAGAACAACTACTTAACAATCTCTGCTGAGAAAAAGGCTAAAATAGATGAGTCAGATGAAAAACAAAATTATGTTCACAAAGAAATCTATTATGGTTCTTACCATAGAAGCTTCTTCTTGGAAGATGTAGATAGCGAAAATATTAAAGCTAGCTACAAGAACGGTATTCTTGTAGTTAAATTACCTAAAAAAGAGGTAATTGACGGTAGTAAGTACATTGAAATCGAATAAAATTACACTTTAATTATTCGATAATTTTGGTTGTAAAATAGGGGAAAATCTTATAAAATATAGGAAGGGGATTTATATATGTTTTATTTTGGAAAAAGTAACAAATCACTAGGTGATCTATTTGATGACTTCTTAGGGATTGAAATTAAACGCAATTACTTAAGAAGTGATTTAATTGAAAATGATAATAATTATGAGCTAACTGTGGAGATTCCTGGTATAGAGAAAAGTGATATAAATATCTCTTACGAGAATAAGTATTTAACTATTACAGCTAACAAAAAACAAATTAAAGAAAATGTTGATAATTATATTCAAAAAGAAATCCAATATGGGTCTTACACTAGAAAATATTTTCTAGAAAATATAGATAGTGATAAGATAAAAGCAAGTTACAATAACGGTATCTTAAATGTATTAATACCTAAATTACAAGTAGATAATAAACACAAAACAATTAACATTGAATAATAGGAGGATTAGAAAGAATGTTAAAACCATTACATGACAATGTTGTATTGAAGAAAGAAAAAGTTGAACAAGTAACAAAAAGTGGAATTATTGTTACAGGTGATGTTCAAGAAGAACCAGATTATGCTACAGTAGTTGCTGTTGGTGAAGGAAAATATGTAGATGGAAAATTAGTTCCTTTAACTGTAAAAGTTAATGATAAAGTTGTATACAAAAAATATTCAACAACTACAGTAAAATTTGATGAGGAAGAATATCTAGTTATTAGTGAAAAAGATATTCTTGCAATAGTAGAATAAGGAGGAATTAGAAGATGAGTAAAATGATTAAATTTTCCAGAGATGCAAGAACAGCAATGTTAGAAGGTGTTAATACACTTTGTGATGCTGTTAAAGTAACAATTGGTCCAAAAGGTCGTAATGTTGTTTTAGATAAAGGGTATGGTTCACCATTAATTACAAATGATGGTGTAACAATTGCAAAAGAAATTGAACTTGAAGATAAATTCCAAGATATGGGGGCTAAATTAGTATACGAAGTTGCAAATAAAACTAATGAAGATGCAGGTGATGGTACTACAACCGCAGCAGTTTTAGCACAATCAATGATCAACAAAGGAATTCGTGAAGTTGAAAAAGGTGCTAATCCTGTATTAATGCGTGAAGGTATTGAACTAGCAAGTAAAGCTATTTCTAAAGCTTTATTAGAAAAATCTCGCAAAGTTGAAACAAATGAAGATATTGCAAGTGTTGCAACAATCTCATCTGGTAACTCTGAAATTGGTAAGATAATTGCTGAAGCGATGGAGAAAGTTGGTCGCGAAGGTGTTATCTCAGTTGACGAATCAAAAGGATTTGATACTTACTTAGAAGTTGTAGAAGGAATGCAATATGATAAAGGATATATTTCTCCTTACATGGTAACTGACCGTGAAAAAATGGAGATTGATTTAGAAGATGCTTATGTCTTTGTAACTGATCAAAAGATTTCATCAATTAAAGATATCCTTCCACTTTTAGAACAAATCGTTCAAGAAAACAAACCATTATTAATTATTGCAGATGACTTAGAAACTGAAGTAGTAAGTACATTGATTGTTAATAAACTTCGTGGAACATTCAATGTAGTTGCAACAAAAGCTCCTGGCTTTGGAGACAACCAAAAAGAAATACTTAATGATATTGCAATTATGACAGGTGCTAAGTTCTATGCAAAAGACTTAAATATGGAACTTAAAGATGCTAACTTAGATGACTTAGGATCAGCTAAGAAAATCAATATTGCTAAAGATCATACAACAATCATTGGTGGAAACGGAAGCAAAGAAGCTCTAGATGAAAGAGTAGCTGAAATTAGAAAACGTATTGAAGATACAACTAGCGATTACGAAAGAAAACGTTACTCTGAAAGATTAGCGAAATTAACAAGTGGAGTTGCAGTTGTAAAAGTTGGTGCAATGACTGAGTCTGAAATGAAAGAAAAGAAATTAAGAATTGAAGACGCACTTAACGCTACAAAAGCTGCAGTAGAAGAAGGTATCGTAATCGGTGGTGGAGCTGCATTAGTTGAACTTTACAATGAATTAAAACCTAAAGTTAAATCAGATATTACTGATGTACAAAAAGGTATTAATATTGTAATGGAATCATTAACAGCACCTATTTATCAAATCGCAGAAAATGCTGGATATGCTGCAAGTGAAATAGTTGATAAGCAAAAAGTTGCAAAACCTAATGAAGGTTTCAACGCTAAAACAGGTGAATGGGTAGACATGTTTAAAGCTGGAATTGTTGACCCAACTAAAGTAACTAGAAGTGCTGTATTAAACGCTGCTTCAATCTCTGCATTATTCATCACAACTGAAGCTGCAGTTGCAGAAAAGAAAGAAGAAAAAGAATCACAAATGCCAGCTGGCATGTACTAAGCTAAACATCGACCTACTACGAATCCGTAGTAGGTTTTTTTTATAATTACTTTATGTTATAATAAGAAAGTTAAGATTTTTTATTAATTCCCAATTTTATTGACTAAATTGGAAGATGATTGGGTGTTAAAATCATAAGTGCTAATGTAATATAATTATGTAAATTAATTACATTAACAAGATGATTATATAAGGAGGAAACTTTTTTGAAGATTAAAGATGTTATTTTTGATAACAGGAAGAAAATCCGCTTGACTCAAGAACAACTAGCGGATCAATTAAATGTATCAAGCAAAACAGTTAGTAACTGGGAACGTGGAGTATC
The DNA here is from genome assembly GCA_012840905.1 of Acholeplasmataceae bacterium. Taxonomy (GTDB): domain Bacteria; phylum Bacillota_I; class Bacilli_A; order ML615J-28; family CAG-698; genus DUVT01. Next base: position 151 of record DUVT01000064.1, on the reverse strand, counting down.
TTATCCAGATATTTTATTAATAGCGAAAATATGTAATGTATTAAATATTAGCATTAATGAATTTTTTCAAGTAGAAGATGTAAATGAAATAGAAGGTAAAATAGAATATGATTATAAAGCTATTGATAAATTTAAAACTTCAATGATAATC
>DUVT01000063.1 GCA_012840905.1 Acholeplasmataceae bacterium | reverse complement strand
ACATCCGCATCATAATCGATATTATCATATTCAAAACCAAACAAGTTGAAGAACTCTTTTCTAAAACTAGCAATATCTGTAAGTTCATTTATATTTTCACTCGTAATTTCTTGCCATAGTTTTGTTACTTCTTCTTGTACATCACTGCTTAATTCTAAGTCATCAATTCTAATTCTACCTTCGCTATCTAGTTCTAATTCATCACTATATAAACGATCTCTAAAGAGACGATAGATTTGGTGAATTGTTCCTTCATGAGTTCCCTTTTCTTTCATTACTTTATATAGTATTGAAATATAAAGTGATACTACAGGGATTGCGGAACTTGCTTGGGTAACTAATGCTTTGTTAGCAGAAACATATGCTTTACCATTCACTTTAGAAAGAACTACATCTAAATCTTTTACTGTAATTTCTAAATGTTCTTTTGCTTTTCCGATAGTTCCATTCTTATAAATCGGATATGTTAATTCTGAGCCAAGATAAGTGTAAGCAACTGTTTTTGCACCTTCAGCTAAAACATCAGCCTCAATCATCGCATCTATCCAAAGTTTCCAATCTTCCCCACCCATAACTTTAATTGTATGTTCAATTTCAGTTTCATTTGCTGGTTCGATTTTCACTTCACTAACTTCACTTGTATGGAAGTCAACTGTTTTATCAACATATGTTTTACCAATTGGTTTTAATACCGAATAATATGTTTCACATGTTTTAGGATCAGTCCTTCTTGGTGAAGCTAAACTATAAATTACTAGGTCTACTTTACCTAAATCCTTTTTTATTAATTCAATAGTTTGTTTTTTTATCTCATCTGAAAAAGCATCACCATTGATACTTTTTGCATATAAGCCTTCTTTTTGAGCTAATTCTTCAAAAGCAACAGTATTATACCAACCAGCTGATGCAGTACGTCTGTCAGTTGCAGGTCGTTCAAAAAACACTCCAATTGTATTAGCTTTCAAAGCAAAAGTAGATACAACTCTAGTTGCAAGGCCAAAACCTGTGGAAGCGCCAATAATTAAAACATTTTTAGCACCATCTATTTCACCCATACTTTTTACATAATCAATTTGCGCTAGTACCGTTTGTCTACATCCTACTGGATGGGCGTTTGTACAGATAAATCCTTTGAATTTTGGTTTGATTACCATGGTTCCTCCTTATTACCAATCTACGCGCTTATTATACCACTAAATAAGCAACTTATATAATAATATACTAATTTAAAACTCTAAATAACTTTTAGGATACTTCTTCATATCTAAATAAGTTAAGACATTTTTAAATAATTTTGGATCATTATTATCAGATAATGATTCAATTGTAATCATATTATCATTATCGATTATCCCAAGTTCAAATAACTTTTTCTCAATATCTTTAATATTATTAAACTCTTCATCATCAATCATCATTATCTTTTCATCTAATTCCTCTTTACGGCCAACTAGTTCAAAATCAACTTCCAAAATAAATCTTTCTTCACTTTCTGTTAACACATAAAGTTTATCAGGAATATCTATTTTCTCATACCACAACAAAATATCTTTATAATGATATTTTTGCGGGGAATACTTATATTTAATTAAACCTTGTTTTGCTCTTAAGCGATGCCTGTTATCAGATATTGAGTCAATTCTTACAATTGACAAATACAAAAGATAAAGCAATGCCAAGTCAAATATAATTACACCTACTCTTAACAATGTAACTTCCATTAAATCTAACAATTCAATAATTAACCAAGGTGCCCCAATTAAAAATAGCAAACTAAATAATATAGTTAATTCTATGCCAAATTTAATTTCCTTAGTTTCTGTGGCAAATAATCTTTTAAACATGCCCTACTCCTTAGATGTTTTTTAAAAATTATAACATCTACAAAGATTTTTATCAATATAAAAAAGAAAAAAGTTTAGATAGTCAAACTATCTAAACTTTTAATTGCTTATTAAACTTTTCATTATTTTTAATCTTCTCTGGAATAAACTTATAAGTTACAGGATATCTTTCTTCATAACCATAAGTTGCAATATTATATTCCCTCAATAAAGGATTTCTCTTTGCAATTTCATCTAGTTCTTTAGATAATTTTAAAGATTGTAAGTAACTGTCAATAATAAAGTCTTCATTCCAGCCCATTCGATAACCTTTAGCAGATGCCTCCGCAAAAATACATTTTCGAATTAAAATAAATGCTAAATCATCTTCAGAAAATCCAGATAATTTTTCCATAAGATTTTTTAGTCTAGCTATCTTTTCATCTTGATTTAAATTCATATCAAAAATGATTGTTCTTGCAATTTTACCACCAACGAATTCTGCAAGTTCATACATATTTAAATTCAATTGTTTTAAATATTCTTTTGAAGATTTTGAGTAGAGTTGTTCAAGACGTTGGCCAGATGAGTGATAAAACGAAGGTAAAGTATTTAATAAATTAATCGCTTCATATTTTTCACCTAATGCATATAGAAGTTTTGCTTTTAGAGTTACAGCATCTAAGCGCAATCTTTCTTCTTTACAACCTTCCAAAATCATATCTGTAATTTTAGTAATTTCAGCTTCATGTTTTCTTAATACTTCATCATCATTATCAGCTAAACCACCAACAAGATCAAAGATATAACTATGCATAATTCGATAATCTTGTGGGTACTTATTTCTAGCTTTTACAATTAACTCGCTAGCTTCATCATATTTTAGGTCCCAACGTAGACTATTATACTTTTTGATGATTTGTTTAATTTCTTCTTCTACTACCATTTCATCATAACCAAGTAATTCATCAACGCTTATCTTAAAAAAGTAAGCAAGCGGAAACAACATCGTAATATCTGGATAAGTATCACCAGACTCCCACTTACTAACTGCTGCACTAGAAACGTTTAACGCTGCAGCTAGTTTCTCCTGAGTAATATTGTGTTGATGTCTAAGGCGTTTAATATTTTCGCCAACTTTCAAATACATAATACCTCCTAAAACATTATTTAAAGGATCCTTCACTATCATTTTATCACCATCAAGTTAAAAATGGTAGAGAATAAAAACTAAACAGCATTTAACCATTGGTTAATAAATATAACTTTTGATTATTTTCTTTCTGATAATAAATAAATTTCTTATCTTCAGTTCTACCAATTTCTTTAAATCCTAGTTTTTCAAATATATGAATTGATACTTTATTATCAATATCTATTCCAGCATCAAAAACATCAACTTTTGTATTTAAAATCTCTTCTGCATTTTCAAAAAAATTAATCAGAATTTTTGTTCCCAAACCTTTAAACATTAATTTTGGATCTATAACAATTGGGTTTAAAGATGCAACATACTGATTATCAATCATTCCATAATTGATAACTACAAAAGCTACAACCTTATAATCTATTTCCGCTACTTTTAAATAAGTTCTTATATTAGACATTTCATACGGATGTTTTTTATACCATCGGTACAGTTTAGAGATTGGCTCATT